>JAFVBP010000152.1 GCA_017479925.1 Selenomonadaceae bacterium
ACTTACGACGCCTTCGTCCCGATAATCGCGGTGGCGGCGATTTATTTCCTGTTGTCGCGGCTGTTGCTCAAGTTGACGGACAAATTTGCGCGGCGGCTCGACCCGAAACGTCGCAGTCGTGAAGAAATTTTAAAGGACGTGAAGTTGTGAGCAACGTTATTTTGCGCGTGGAAAATCTTCGCAAAGACTTCGGCAACGTCGCCGTGCTGAAAAATGTTTCGTTGGACGTGCGACGCGGCGAAGTCATCGTAATTATCGGCGGTTCAGGTACGGGCAAGTCAACTTTCCTGCGCACGCTGAATCTTTTGGAGCGACCGACGGCGGGCAAAATTTTTTTCGACGGCGAAGACATTTCGACGCAACCGATTGAACTTTTTCGTCAACGAGTCGGCATGATTTTTCAGTCGTTCAACTTGTTCGCGGGCTTGACGCTCATTGAAAACGCAATCGCCGCACCCGTCGAACTCAAAAATTTGTCGCGGCAAGAAGCTTGCACACGGGCGAAAAAACTTTTCGAGACGGTCGGCTTGGACGAAAAACTTTTCAACTACCCCGACGAACTTTCGGGCGGTCAACAGCAGCGTGCGGCAATCGTGCGGGCGTTGATGATGGAGCCGGAAATTTTGCTGTTCGACGAGCCGACAAGCGCACTCGATCCGACGATGGTCGGCGAAGTTTTGGCGGTCATTCGCATGTTGACGAAAAAAAATTTGACGATGTTAATCGTCACGCACGAGATGAATTTTGCCCGCGAAGTCGCCACACGAGTTTTGTTTTTCGCCGACGGGACGATTTACGAGCAAGGCACGCCTGCCGAAATTTTCGACACACCGCGTAAACCGAAAACCGTCGCGTTCATTCGCCGACAGAAACATTTCCGCTACGAAATTTCCGCACGAAACTTCGACTTGCCCGCCATGCAGGGACGCGTTCAAAATTTCGCGGAACGTTACGGCTTGCCGTGGAAATATATTTTGCGAATTCAGCTGTGTTGCGAAGAAATTATCGTCGAGATGTTTGATAACTGTTATGCCGACGGCGACGAAATTTCTGCGGCGGTCAATATCGTCTACGTCGAGGCGGCGAAAACTTTGCAACTGTCATTTGAGTGCGGCGGACGCGCTTACAATCCGTTCACGGCGGCGGACAGTTTGTCGGTGAAAATTCTTCGCGGCTGTGCGAAAAATTTCCGACACGCTTTCGCCGACGGTCGCAACAAAATCGACATGGACGTCGTCGCCCCGCAAAAGCTTTGACAAGGTTCCGCGGCTTGAATATAATCGACACGCAAAACTTTCAGCAAGGATTAGGTCGCGGAACGAGTGCAGGTTTTAATTCCTCATTCCTAATTCCAAATTCCTAATTGCTTTCAAAAGGGGTGGCGGCAATGGATTTCGGAACTCTTTCGGTTGGCGAAAATTGCGGCGTGTTCGGCATGTACGACTTGAGCGGCGGGGACGTGGCGCAGGCGATTTACTACGGGCTTTACGCACTACAACATCGCGGGCAGGAAAGCGCGGGCATTGCGGTCACCGACACGACCAATAAGCTCGACAAAGTCATCTGCCAAAAAGATCTCGGACGCGTCAACGAAGTTTTCAACGCTCAAAATCTTTCGCAACTCAAAGGCAACCTCGGCATCGGGCACGTGCGATATTCGACGGCGGGCGCGTCAACTCGCGAAAATTCTCAACCACTCGTCTTGGCGTACATCAAAGGTACGTTGATGCTTGCGCACAACGGCAACTTGGTCAACGCACCGAAACTCCGTCGCGAATTGGCAATGGGCGGCGCGATTTTTCAGACGACGACGGATTCCGAAACGATTGCTTACCACATTGCCCGCGAACGCGTCAAAAGCCGTTCCGTGCAGGAAGCGACCGTACGCGCCCTGCGAAAAGTTTTGGGTTCGTACTCGCTCGTTGTGGCAAGCCCGCGAAAATTAATCGGTGCCCGTGACCCGTGGGGTTTTCGCCCGCTGGTTATCGGCAAACTCGACAACGCTTACATAATCACCTCGGAGACCTGCGCATTGGAGACAATCGACGCCGAATTTGTTCGCGACGTGGAGCCGGGCGAAGTCGTCACGATTTTCCCCGACGGGCGAATCAAGTCGGACATGTCGCTTGCCTTGCCGCCCGAAAAATCTGCGCGCTGTGTCTTCGAGTATATTTATTTTTGTCGACCCGACACGACATTTGACGGCATGAGCGTCACGGCGTCGCGAATCATTGCCGGCAAGTTGTTGGCGAAACATCACCCCGTCGCGGCTGATTTGGTTGTCGGCGTCCCCGAAAGCGGCAACATGGCTGCCGTCGGTTACTCGATGGAGTCGGGCATTCCTTACGGCATTGCGTTTACGAAAAACACTTACGTCGGGCGAACGTTTATCAAGCCGCAACAGACAAGCCGAATTCAATCCGTCAAAGTCAAGCTCAACGTCCTGCGCGACGTGGTCAAAGGCAAGCGAATCGTCATGATCGACGACTCAATCGTTCGCGGCACGACGAGCAACCGAATCGTCAACATGCTCAAAGAAGGCGGCGCGGCTGAAGTTCACATGCGCGTTTCAAGTCCGCCGTTTTGTCACCCGTGTTATTTCGGCGTCGACATTCCCGACCGCGACCAGTTGATTGCCCACAATCGCTCCGTCGAAGAGATTTGCAAGTTGATTGGCGCGGATTCGTTGGGCTACCTGCCGATTGACTGTTTGAGCGAAATGGCGGGCAACTTGCCGATTTGCACGGCGTGTTTCAGCGGCGACTACCCGATACCGCCGCCGACAGAAGACATTCGCGGCGACTATTTACGTTGATTTTAAGCTTCGAGCGTCAAGCTCTAAGCTTCGAGATTTAACTTACACGAGAGGAGATTTATCATGAGTTTTTTGGAATTGGCGAAGGCGCGCTATTCGTGCCGCATGTTGACGGACGCAACTGTTGAGCCTGAAAAAATCGAGCGAATTTTGCAAGCGGCGATTGCGGCTCCGACGGCGAAAAATCTTCAGCGGTACACAATCTGGGCGATTAAATCACCTGACGCAATGTCGAAACTCAAGCAGACGACGAAATTCACCTTCGGCGCGGGACTTGCCTTCGTCGTCGGCGCAAAAAAAGACGGTGCCTTTGACCGCCCGTTCGACAACAAAAATTTCGCGGAGATTGACGCGGCGATTGTCGCAACGCATTTGATGCTTGCCGTGCAGGACGAAGGTCTCGGCACGACTTGGGTCGGCTGGTTCGACGCGCCGAAACTGCAGGAGCTGTTCCCCGAAATGCGCGATTACGAATTGATTGCGATTTTCCCCGTCGGTTATCCTGCCGAAAACGCGAAACCTGCCGTCATGCACACCAAACGCCGCGAACTGTCCGAAGCCGTCGTTGAACTGTAAGACACGGCTGTCGTTCCGGTCGACATGGATGTCGACCGCCCCGCCCGTCGCATGATGCAGGATGCATCATAGCGGGCGCGTCTTTCTTTGGTTACTTTCTTTCCACGCGGAAAGAAAGTAACACGACACAAAACTTTTCGGGTTGCCACTTTAAAAGTGGCGGAACAATTGGTGTTCACCGAAACGTTTCGACTGCCGCGATTCGTCAACGCAATCAAACGTTTCAAAATTTTTCGGGTTGAAAATTCATGAGCAGACAAAAAACTCTTGGCAAA
>JAFVBP010000153.1 GCA_017479925.1 Selenomonadaceae bacterium
AAAAGCGCTTTGACCCGGAATTTTCGCATCACGCGAAAAACTCCGGGCGGTCGCACGTCCTGTGCGACCGTGTTTTCGCTTCGGTTGACGACAAAAAATTCGACGCCATCAAAGACAAAATCACGACGTGAATGTTACTTTCGGCGCAAAATTGTATCGCGGCGCGAGCTTGCGGTCGTCATCCATGACGGTCGGATTTACCGTCGCTGTTTGACGAAACTGTTCAGCGCGAAAATAAACGTCAGCGACAACGTTGCCAACATTATCGCCCACTTGAGCGCAAGGTCGTAGTCGTTAGCTTGAACTGCCGCGTAAATCGCCGTCGACATCGTTTGAGTTACGCCCGGCACGTTGCCCGCGAACATTATCGTCGCGCCGAATTCGCCCGCCGCTCGCGTGAACGACAGCACAGTTCCCGCCAAAATGCCCGCCCGTGCGTTCGGCAAAACGATTCGCCAAAAGATTTTTCGTTCGGAGGCGCCCAACGTTCGTGCCGCATAAATTATGTTCGGGTCAAGCTGCTCAAATGCCGCCCGCGTCGTGCGATACATCAACGGCAACGAGATGACTGCCGCCGCGATTACCGCCGCCTGCCACGTGAATACGAGCGTTATGTCGAATTGCAACAGAAATTGTCCGATTGGACTGCGCTTGCCCAACGTCAGCAACAAAAAAAAACCCGCGACCGTCGGCGGCAGGACAAGCGGCAACATGATTACGGCGTCAACCGGCGTCTTGCCGCGTTTGAGATTGCACACGAAGCGCGCCAAAAATATTCCCGCGAAGAACGTTATCAGCGTCGCGGCGGAAGCGGTTTTGAGCGTGATTAACAGCGGTTCCATGTCGTCACCCGAACAGAAAAATTTTGTCGGTCGGCAAGCTCAAATTGATTTCGTCGCCGACATTAATTGCGCATTTCGCATTACGCATTACGCATTGCTTTTCGTCGACGCGCCAAACCAGCGACTTGCCTTCGCGGCGAACAATCACGTCGAAAGCGTCAATATCTTCGACGACGGCGGCGACCTCGAACGTGAAAAAATTTTCGCCCGCGTCCGTCGACAACGAATCTGCGCGAATCCCGACGAACTTCAAGTCGTCGGGAATTTTTTTTGCGATCAACGTCAAGCCCCAATCGTCGGCGAAAAGTTTATCGTCGGCGATTTTTTTTGCGGCGGAAATATTTCGACAGCCCGTCAATTTAGCGGCGGTCAACGTCGGCGGATGCGTAAAAATTTCGCGTGCGGAGCCGACAGCCTCGACTTTGCCCGCGTCGATAACGGCAATTCTGTCCGCCAAACGGAAAACTTCGCCGCCGTCGTGCGAAACCAAAATCGCCGCGCCGTAACTTTTGAAGACTTCGGCAAGTTCAAGTTCCAGCCGTCGACGCAAAAAATTGTCCAGCGCACTCAACGGTTCGTCCAGCAACAGAAATTGCGCGTGCGACGCCAAAACTCTTGCGAAGGCGACGCGTTGAGCCTGTCCGCCCGAAAGTTTGTCGGGGAAGACGTTTTCAAGCCCGTCAAGTTTGAAGCGCGACAGATTTTCACGAAGGCGCGAAAGTTTTTCGTCACGGGAGCCGACAGCCGCGAACAAAATATTTTCGGCGACGGTCATGTTCGGGAACAGCGCGTAATTTTGGAACAGGTAACCCACACGTCGAAGTTGCGGCGACAAATTGATTGAGTGTTCGCTGTCGAACAAAATCCGACCGTCAAGCACGATTCGACCTTCGTCGGGCGTCTCGATTCCCGCGATACATTTAAGCGTCATCGACTTGCCGCTGCCTGACGCGCCGAGCAGGGCGAAAATTTCATCGTGCACGCAAAATTCAACGTCAAGCAGGAAGTCGCGCAGATTTTTCTTGACGCGGACATCAAGTTTCATTCGACGATCTTAAAGCCGAATTTCTCGAAAACTTTTCGGGCAACGTCCGAGGCGGTGAAGTCCAAAAATTTCTTCGCGGCGTCAATCTGCTTGGAACTTTTGACGACGGCGGCGGGGTAGACGACGGGCTTGTGACTGCCTTCGGGCGCGGCGGCGACGACTTTAACCTTGTCGCTGACGGCGGCATCGGTTGCGTAAACGACACCGCAATCGACTTCACCGGTCTCGACCCAGGCAAGCACTTGACGCACGTCCGAGCCGTAAACAGCCCGCGACTTGACGGCGTCCGCAATGCCGAGCGCGTTGAAAATTTCTTCGCTGTATTGACCGACGGGCACGCCTTTGGGTTCGCCGAGAGCAATTTTGTCGACGGTGACAACGTCCGCGAAGTTCGTCAAAGTCAACGCGCTGTCATTCGGGACAATCAAAACGACTTCGTTTCGGAGCAAATTTCTGCGCGTGCCGTCCGCAAGTTCGCCCGCCTTGTCAAGAGCGTCCATTTGCTTTTGCGCGGCGGAGTAAAACAGATCCGCTTGACCGCCGTTTTCAATCGCCTGTTGGAGCGCGCCGCTTGAGCCGAAGTTGAAGACGATTTTAACGTCAGGATTGTCTTTGGCGTACAACGTCGCCAACTCGTTCATTGCGTCCGTCAAACTTGCCGCCGCCGAAACGTGCAATTCGACGGGTTCGGATTTTTTGTCGACGGAGCCGCCGCCGCAAGCCGTCATGAGCAAACTTGCCGCCGTCAACATAGCAAAAAATTTCTTCATGTCGATACCTCCGTTTTAGTGGTTAGTGGTTAGTGGTTAGGGCGTGTTTTTTCGACTGACGCATCGTTAATTTCACATTCCTAATTGCAAAGCAAAGACTGTCCCCGCACGTTCGCGAAGACAGTCCAAAAAACACAAAAAACTTGCGCACTTGTGGACATCTCCTTTTCAAACGTGGAAGGCGACGCAGTTTCCCGCGCCACCCCGGCTGAACGTCATGACCGAAGTTTTAGACGTTTTCGCTCGGAGATTTTAGTAACTGTAGCACTTGCCCGCCCGTCGACGTGTGACGCTTGCCACATCAATAAAACTTTTGCGCGGGCAAGCGTTATCTGCTACAATCGAAAAAATTTTGCGAGGGGGAATTCACCATGAAAGTCCGAAAAGCCGTCATACCTGCAGCGGGTCTCGGCACACGATTTTTGCCCGCGACGAAATCACAGCCGAAAGAAATGTTGCCGATTGTCGACAAGCCGACGATTCAATACATCATCGAGGAAGCCGCCGCCGCCGGTGTCGAAGACATAATCGTCGTCACGGGGCGCAACAAACGTTCGATTGAAGATCACTTCGACCGCTCGATTGAACTGGAGCTTGAGCTTGAACGCACGGGCAAGGAACAGCTGTTGCAAATGGTCAAGTCAATTCCCGAAATCGCGAACATTCACTTCATCCGCCAGAAACAGCCGCTCGGTTTGGGTCACGCGGTCTTGACGGCAAGCCACTTTATCGGCGACGAACCGTTTGCCGTGCTTTTGGGCGACGACGTTGTACTTGCGCGAAAGCCCGTCCTTCAGCAGATGGTTGACGTGTTCAACGAATACAAAACTTCGATTGTCGGCGTGCAGGAAGTCGCGCCCGAAGTCGTTCACAAATACGGCATTGTCGATTGCAAGCCCGTCGACGACGACATTTTTAAGGTTAAAGATCTCGTCGAAAAACCTGCGCGGGAAGCGGCACCGAGTCGCATTGCAATTTTGGGACGCTACATTTTGACGCCGTCGATTTTTTCGTATCTGGAAACGCAAACTCCCGGCGCGGGCGGCGAAATTCAGCTGACCGACGGCTTGAAACGTCTTGCGCAGGATGAGGCAATGTACGCGTACATTTTTAAAGGGCACCGCTACGACGTTGGCACGAAAATGGGCTTTTTGCAGGCGAACATCGAATTTGCCCTGCGCAATCCCGAAATCACCGACGAGTTGAAAGCTTACCTCGACGCGCTCCACTCGAACATGGAGGCAATGCTTGACTATGATTAATGTCGCGCCAAACACGAATCGCGGTGACGCCGTCGACACGTCCGCTTACTCGTTTGCGAAC
>JAFVBP010000154.1 GCA_017479925.1 Selenomonadaceae bacterium
CAATGCGTAATGCTTAATGCGCAATGCGTAATGTCGACAGCGCGATTCAACGGCTGAACCGTCGACAAAAAAATTATCCCCGTTCAAACGAGCGGGGATTTTTTTATTGCAAATCGGTCAAAAATTCTTCAAACGGCAAACCGTAACTGCAATGCGTAATGCTTAATGCGCAATGCGTAATGTCGACAGCGCGATTCAACGGCTGAACCGTCGACAAAAAAATTATCCCCGTCAACACGGCGGGGATTTTTTGTTATCGCAACTCGGTCAGGAATTCTTCAAACGGCAAACCGTAATTCCACGGCAGATTGAGTTTTTCGGCGTGCGCGATACACTTGCCGACGAATTGAGCCGCCTTGCGCGTCGCGTCCGACAAAGTTTCGCCGTTGAGCCAAGACGCCGCAGTCACCGCAAAGAACGCGTCACCCGCACCGGAACGGTCGCCGCCGATTTTTTTCGACGCAATCAGGTCAACTTGCCCGCGGTCGAAAACAAAATTCGCAATGTTCGAGCCGTCGTCGAAGTCCGTCGCAACGCCCGTGATTATCACGCGCCCGCCGCGAGTTTTGGCCGCAATGTTCGCCGCCAAAGTCGCAAGCTCCGAATCACTCACGACGCCACCGACGGGATATGCGACGCCCAAAAGTTCACAAGCCTCCGTCAAATTCGGCGTGACAAGGTCGGCAAACTCCAGCAAGTTGCGCAAACTTCGGCACATGTCGCGGGTATATGACTTGTAAATTTTGCCGTGGTCGCCCATGACGGGATCGACAATCACCGTCGCGGGGAACGTCTGCAGATGTCGGCGAACAATTTCAATCTGCGCGGCAGAGCCGAAAAATCCCGTCGCCAACGCGTCGAAAGTCAAATTGTTTTTGCGCCAACTGTCCAGATAAACTTGCGTGCGGTCGGTGAAGTCGTCCAAGAAATAATTCTCGAAGCCCGTGTGCACGCTCAATAACGCGGTCGGCAACGGGCACACTTGAATTTTCAGCGCGGAAATTATCGGCAACTCAACCGTCACCGAACAACGCCCGAAGCCCGTTATGTCGTTGATTAACGCGATTCGTTTCTGTCTAAGCATGACGTTCAACCAGAATTTTCTTCGCGACGGCGTCAAATTCACCGCGCCCGAAGTTGACGAAGGGCACAATCGAAATCCCGCCGCGAGCGTTGAAAAGACCTTCGACTTCGAGATAACGCGGCTCCAACAGCTTAATCAGGTCGTCGGCAATGGTGTTGACAACTTCCTCGTGAAACGTGCCGCAGTTGCGAAAACTCGTCAGGTACAGCTTGAGGCTTTTGCTCTCGACAAGTTTGGCGTCGGGCACGTAGCGGATTTTAATCGTCGCGTAGTCGGGCTGATGAGTTATCGGGCACAGGCAAGTAAATTCGTCGCTCGTCAACGTGACGAAATAATCGCGGCGGCTGTTGACGTTGGGTATCGCCTCCAAAAATTCGGGCGCGTAATCGTATTTGTAAGCAGTCACCTTGCCGAGGCTTTTAAGTTCGGTCATGTGAAATCTCCTTTAAGCGACGCGGCGTCCGTCGACAACTTGCGCGTCGGAAAGTCTTTGCAGAACGTCGGAAAGCTTATAAATTCCGTTCGCGTCGACGGTTTGAAGTCCGCGCAGTTTCAGCGTGACAATCATCGGCGGGTTGTCGAGATTAATCATTTCGCGGTTGACAATCTGCTTGGCGGACGGGTAAACGTAACTCAATTTGACGTATTCGTTGCCGTCGGAACCGCGAAGTTTTTGGATAACCAGTTTCGAGGCAATCGGAACGCGCCATTCAAACGTGCCGGGCAAAGTGTATTCTTCGACGCCGATAGCCGCCAATATGTTGGACAAATTGCTGTCGTGCCCGCAAATGAAACTGAACTTGCGACCGGGCGTGTTGAGTTCGTCGGAAATGACGGCGAGCACCGGAGCCGCGAAAACTTTTGCGGTGAGCGGGTGGTCGAAGTTGGCATTAATCGTGAACGAAGAAATTCTTGCAACGTCGCGCATTTCGGCATCGCTGTAAGAAACTTTCCCGTCGTAATAATCCATGAGCAAGGCGTCTGCGGCAAGCCCGATTTTTTTCGCGGAATTTTGAGCACCCCATTCGACAACGTCGGTGCGGATTTTCATCAAATTAATGTCGGCGGGATTGAACTTTTCGCCCGTGAGACGTTCGACGGTTGCAAATTCTTTGCTCATGCTGTCGAAAGATTTTTTCCAATCGGCTTCGGCTTGAAGTTTTTTCACGAGCGCGGGATCCGTCGGCGGCAAGAAGACGCGATCTTTTTGACCAAGCGCACGGTGATAATCAATCGGGATGTTCGCTATCGGGAACGCGCCCGCCGAAAAATATTTCGCCGTCGCGATTGTGCGCTGATACGAATTCGCATAGAAACGAACTTCGCCGACTGCAGGTTGAGCGTTTTTCGGGAACAGTCCCAGTTGACGAAGTCGCGCCTCGAAGTACTGACCCATGAGCGTTTCCATTTCGCCGCCGCGCAGAGTCAACAATCCGCGGTCGTCGCCGGCTTTGAGTGAGTTGCGCAGGTTGTGACGGCTGAACACGACGACTTGTTCGAGTTGATAATCCATTGCGTGCGCGACGGACAAAAACGTTACCGCCACGACGAAGATTATCACCGTCGACAGAAATTTTTTCATGTGAAGACCTCCTTTGTAGAACGAGGGAACAGAACGAGGGAACAGAACGAGGGAACAGGTTTTTACCGGTTCTAATCCCTGGTTCTAATCCCTAAATTCGGCACGGCGTTTAACGTCGAGTCCGCGAAATCGCCCGCCAAAGCTTGATAGTAGCCGCGACAGGCAATCATCGCCGCGTTGTCCGTGCAAAGAATTTTCGACGGGTAAAAAAATTCCAGCCCGCGACGTTCGCAAGCTTGCCGCAAAGTTTGTTCGAGTGACGAATTCGCCGCGACGCCGCCAGCCAAAACGATTTTGCGCAGGTGGAATTCGTCCGCCGCCGACAAAGTTTTTTCCGCCAAAATGTCGACGACCGTCCGCTGAAAACTTGCCGCAACGTCCGCCGCGTTCAACGTGTCGCCTTTCATCTGCGCGGTGTTTAAAAAGTTCAAAACCGCCGACTTGAGACCGCTGAAACTGAAATCGTAGCCGTCAACTTTCGGGTGCGGGAAGTCAATCGCCGTCGCGTCGCCCGTCTTGGCAAGCTTGTCAATTTCGGGTCCGCCGGGGTACGGCAGTCCCATGACGCGTGCGATTTTGTCAAACGCCTCGCCCGCCGCGTCGTCGCGACTTTGACCGAGCAGCTCAAATTTGTTGTAGTCGAACATGTGAATCAACGCGGTGTGTCCGCCCGAAACGACCAGCGCAAGAAACGGCGGCTCCAATTCGGGCTTGCTCAAAAAGTTCGCGAAGATGTGACCTTCGAGGTGATTGACGGCGACGAGCGGAATTTTCAACGCGTAAGCAAGACTTTTCGCCGCGCTTAAGCCGACGAGCAACGCGCCCGCCAGTCCGGGACCGAACGTCACCGCAATTTGATTGATGTCGCTCAAGTTGACGTTCGCTTTCGTCAAGGCTTCGTCGATAACGGGCATGATGTTGACGATGTGCTTTCGCGACGCGATTTCGGGCACGACGCCGCCGAATTTTTGATGCAACGGAATTTGCGTCGAAATGACGTTCGACAAAAGGTTACGTCCGCCGCAAAGTACCGCCGCCGCCGTTTCGTCACAACTGGTTTCGATGCCGAGTGTAAGAATTTTGTCCATGCAGTCTCCTAAAGTTTTATGAAAAATTTTGGCGCGCCAAACCGCGTCATTGTATCGCGAAAATTCCTGTTTGAAAAGTTTTCGGGCAAAAAAAATCCCGCCGTGTTGACGGGAAAAATTTTTCGACGTTCAGTTGACTTCCAAGCCGAAATTTTTACACAGGGCAGCAAGTCCGCCGTTGAAGCCCGCGCCGACCGCATTGAATTTCCATGCGCCTTTGTGACGGTAAATTTCACCGACGACAATCGCCGTTTCGTCCGTGAATTCGTCCGTCAAGTCGAAGTGCAAAATTTCTTTGCGTGAAGTTTCGTCGACGATTCGGGCAAAAATTTTTACGCCGCTGAAATTTTTTTCGCCCGCGTCGTAAATCGTCAACGTGAAAGAAATCTTCGCGACGGTGTCGGAAATTTTTTTCAGCTCAACTTGCATTGTCGCCCGACCGTCATCGGCAAGATATTTCACGCCGCCCGATTCTTCGTTGCCGTAGAAAATAAAATCTTCGTCCGCGTGTGCTTTGCCGTCCGTGCCGAGCAGGAACGCCGAAACGTCAATTTCCAAAGCCGCGTCGCTCTCCCAACGAAAAGGAAATTTCTTCGTCGTCGGAAAAGTCGTCGTCGTCTTCGTCATCGTTTTTGAAATAATCGGCGAACAGTTCATCTAATTTTGCCGAAGCCTGCGCGTCGCCGCTGATGTCGTCGCGAACGCCGGAAATCTTTTCCAACGCGTAGTCCGTTTCTTCGCTGTAATCTTCGATAGTTTCTTCGAGCAGAGAGTTAAGCCGGTCGAGAGCTTTAAGCCGTTCGTTCGTCGCGTCGTCAAGTTTGTCTGCCGTCGCGAAAATTAAACGCGCCAATTTTATACTCGCATCAAAGAAACACGAATAATTGAATACTTTGTTCCTGGGGTTCGCGCTGAAATTTTCGCGATAAAGCTCAACAATTTGTTCGCGCAATTTACGCGCTTCGTCGTATTTCTCCGCGCCGTGAAGAATATCTGCAAGCTTTTGTTTCGCTTCGATTGTGTCGACGTGCGAATCACCGCAATTTCTTTTCGTGATGTCGACGAGTTCGCGGCTGTACTGTTCGGCTTTGTCGTAATCTGCTAATTCGTAGCAATAGAGCAAAATTATTTGTCGCAAAGCATACAAACTTTCGGCGGCATCTTCCGTAAAATGTTCACGGCAAAACTTCAAGTTGCGTTCAAGCCAAGACAGTTTTTCGGAATAATTTTCTGCTTCTCCAAACACATAGGCAATGTCTTCCATAATACGAAGTCTTTCGTAGACAAACGGCTCCGAATCTTTTTCGAGGAAGTCAAGAGCTTCCGTGAGTTTTTCGACGGCGGCAGAATAATTTTCAATGCCTGTGAAAAAGTTTGCGTGTCTGCGCAACGTGCTCACAAAATCTTTGCAACTTGTCGGCAATTTTTGGCGGTAATAACTTTCGACATCTTCAAACAGTTGTTCGGCTTCTGCGCGATACTCATCCTTATTCAACCAACGCAACAATTTTTTCGCCAATGTTCAGCTTGCGCCGTTTCGTACAAAACATATACCAACTCGCGCATGAGTTCGAGGGTTTCCATATTCGGCTCGTCAAAAGCTTCAATGCGACGTATTAAATCTTCAATAAATTTTTTGAACGCTTGTTCGGCTTCGTCGTCGCGACCGAGTGCCTCTAAAATGTTCGCAAAGCGTTCGATGTCGTAAGTATCAACTTCCCGTCCGATTTTTTCGCGTAACGGAATTTCATCCGTGTAGCGATCCAAGTAACGGAACACATCGGCAAGCGTCCACATCACCGAAATTTTAATCGGGCGTTCGGCGTCGCGCAGTGAAAGTTTTTGAACTTTGTCATAAGCCGCCGTCGCAAGTTCGAAAGTTGCTTTGATTGAACGTCCGATATCACCGAGCCGACTTTGGAAGTAAGCGGACGGCAAAGTTTCGTTGTCGCCGACTTTGTCGAAAAACTTTTTAATGACATTTGCCCGCGTCGTGTCGTCGAATCGTCTTTCCAACGGCTCAAGATTTTCGTAGTAAATCGTCATGAGTTCGGCGGACGCGTCGGTCGTG
The DNA here is from genome assembly GCA_017479925.1 of Selenomonadaceae bacterium. Taxonomy (GTDB): domain Bacteria; phylum Bacillota; class Negativicutes; order Selenomonadales; family Selenomonadaceae; genus Quinella. The sequence continues at coordinate 5,826 of JAFVBP010000154.1, forward strand.
CGCAAAATAATATCGCTCCACATGCCGAAATAAAAATCGGGCTTGCCGCTGCTTCTGTAGCGACGTTGCTCGTGTTCGTCGAAAAATTTTTTGAAGTAAGCAGTGGCTCCATCGCGAATGTCGGCGAAAAGTTTGCGACAGGTAACGTCTGCTTTGAGGTTCGGAAAAAGAATCGTGTCAATTGTCTCGTCGAACGTGTAAATGATTTCGTCGTCAAGGCTCGAAGAATCTTCACGGGCGAACATTTTTTTGACGTGTCGATAGGTGAAGTTGTTGAAATTTTGAATCACGGCGGCGGCGACTTCTCGTCCGTCCAGTTCTTTAAGATGCACAGGCATTGCGTCATAAACTGCCCGTTATCGTCCAAACTGCCGAGAAGTCGATTGATAATTTCGTCGCGATTTTTGCCGAAATCTTCAGGGCGCGGCACTTTACCGTTGAGCTGAAAATTTTTGTAAGTCTCGGCGCATTTACGCAGGTAGTAGGGATGTCCGCCCGCCAATTCGATTATCGCCGTGCGAAGTTCTGCTTCCGCGACGCCGACAAACTGCAAATATTTTTCCGACCAAGTTTTGTCGAAGACGCCGACGGTGTAATTTTCAATTTGGTGTCCTCGAAATCGACGACGCCGATTTTTTGATGCAACGGAATTTGCGTCGAAATGACGTTCGACAAAAGTTCGCGTCCGCCGCAAAGTACCGCCGCCGCCGTTTCGTCGCAACTTGTTTCAATGCCGAGTGTAAGAATTTTGTCCATGGGCAGTCCTCAATCAAGTTCGATTCTTGCGGTTGAAATATTCAACTTCATCACCCGTCAGGCGAATTGTCGTTGCGCCGTAAGCATACGCATCAAGCGCGTATGTCTGATAAATCAACGCAATTCCGCCGTTGCCGAGCAGATAATAATCGTCAGAGACTCCGTTTGAGCCAAAACCTTCTGCCCAGCCATTAATTTTGTTGCCGGAACTGCTGTAAAGATGTCCGTGGTAAAACCATTTCAAATCGGCAACGGTGATTTTCAGGAAGTGCGACAGCGGAAGTTTTCGACCGGTGTGCTTGTCGTAAACAACGCCGCGAACAAAAGCATGTGGGTGAGCCGCTCCCATATTGTATCGCGAATCCGTTATCGTCAGCGAAATGTAATCGTCGTTTTCAAATTTCAGATCGTACAAAAAACGACCTTGGTAAAATTTGCCCGCGTTGTAATCGTTCTTGAAAGCCGCAATGTAATGATAAATGTCTTGATTGATTTTGTCTTGAACGGCCTTGTCGTTCGTGTAGACAATCGGGTAAGACATTTTGTAATTGACGCCGTTTTCGGTGTTCGTGCCGACCGACGCAAAAGCCGTGCCCGTCTGCAGAAAAATTAACAACGCCAAAACGAAAATTTTATCCATTGGTGAACCTCGCGACACAGAAATTAATCGGGACGCCTTGACTGCTGAATTTCGTTTCGTACTCCGTGCGGATGTTGTCGGCAGGTTCGTTCGCGTGCAAGTCGTTGGTCACGTCGCGAACGGTCATGCCCGCCGCCGCGAATTGCTCCAGCGAAAAATCGAACAGAGCGCGATTGTCGGTCTTGAAGAAAATTTCACCGTCGCGGGCAAGAATTTTCCTGTACAGCTCCAAAAAATTCACGTAGGTCAAGCGACGTTTGGCGTGACGTTTTTTCGGCCACGGGTCGCAGAAATTTATATACAGCCTGTCAACCGCGTGCTCCGAAAAAATTTCGGCGATTTTGTTCACGTCACACACGAGCAGGCGAACGTTGCGCAAATTTTTTTCGCGCACTTTTCGAGCGGCGGCAAGTACAACCGTCGCTTCGACTTCCATGCCGACGAAATCAATCTGCGGGTTGCGTTCGGCGATTTGCGCAATGAAGTCACCCTTGCCCGTGCCGACTTCGACGCAAAGTTTTCGCGACGGATCTTTGACAATCGGGGCAACGTCGCCGACCGTCACGAAATCCGCGAAAGCTTGAAGTTTTTCGTCAATGTGAGGCTTCTTCCTCAGGCGCAAAATTACTCCTCCAGTCCGATTAAATGTTCGTCGCGCATGAAGGCTGCAAGTTTCGTGACGCCGCGCATGACCGTGCGGTAATGTTCGGGCGTCAACGACTGCATGCCGTCCGACAACGCTTTCGCGGGCGTCGGGTGCATTTCCATCATCAAGCCGTCCGCGCCCGCCGCAATCGCCGCCAACGCCATCGGTTTGACCATGCGCCATTTGCCCGTGCCGTGACTTGGGTCGACGATTATCGGCAGGTGCGACAGATGTTTGACCGCCGCCACCGCCGACAAGTCCAATGTGTTGCGCGTGTAAGTTTCATACGTGCGGATACCGCGTTCGCACAGGACAACGTCAGGGTTGCCCGCGTTCATGATGTATTCCGCCGCGTTGAGCCACTCGTCAATTGTCGCCGCAAGTCCGCGCTTCAACATGACGGGACGGTTGCATTTGCCGACTTCTTTGAGCAAGCCGAAATTCTGCATGTTTCGTGCGCCGATTTGCAACATGTCCGCGTATTCGGCGACGGCGTCAATGCCTTCGACGGTCGTGACTTCGGTGACGATTTTCAAGCCCGTGACTTCCCGCGCTTCGGCAAGATATTTGAGACCTTCGACTTCGAGACCTTGGAACGAATACGGCGAAGTTCTCGGCTTGAAGGCACCGCCGCGCAGGAATTGTGCGCCGCCGTCTTTGACGATTTTGGCAGCTTTGAGAATTTGTTCGCGACTTTCGACGGCGCAAGGACCCGCCATAACGACAGGTTCGCCGCCGCCGATTTTCACGCCGCCGACGTCGACAACGCTTGCCTGCGGATGAAATTCACGGCTCGCCAACTTGTAGCTTTTGGAAATGGCAACGGAACTTTCAACGCCCGGCAATGCGTCAATCGCGACGGAGGCAAGCTTGGTTTTGTCGCCGATGACGCCAACGATTTTTTGTTGCGCGCCTTCCATGATTTTGGCGTCAAGCCCGACGCTTTTTATCGCCTTGATGGCCTCGTCGATGTTGCCCGAAGTCGCTTCGGGATTCATGATAATAACCACAAAAATTCCTCCCAAACATGTACTGCATTAAACCGCGCCATTGTAACGCGAAAGTCGGCGTTTGAAAAGCTTCGCGTGAAAATTTTGCGTGACGGCAACTACTGCAATGCGTAATGCGTAACGCTTAATGGTTACGAGCGGCGACTGTGCTACGGTAAATTCGGCCGACAAGGATGTCGGCCACGCGCCGCGTATGATACAGGATGTATCATGCGGCGCACAAGCGGTTGACCGTAGCGACAACATTTCGGCGACGAGTGAGTAGCCGCTCCACGCGCAGTGGCGTCTTTCTTTGGTTACTTTCTTTCCACGCGGAAAGAAAGTAACATTTAAAAACGCCCGTCGTGCGAAACGACAAAAATCAACGCGCCGCCGCAACCGTCAATTACCGACCGCAAGGAATTGCTTTTGCCCGTCTGGTAAAAGTCCGCGCCGTCTGCTATAATGCCCGAAATTTTTTTGCGAGGTTTTGTGATGATACGAAATGTTACGCCGACAATCGAAGGCGGCTTGCTCGTCGCGATAACGGTAATTTTGGGTTTGTTGACGATTTACTTGCCGCTTTTCGGCATCTTCGTCGAATTTTTCTTCGCGGTACCGTCGGCGGTCTTGACTGCCCGTCAAGGTGTCGGCAAAGGTTTGAGCGCGCTGTTCATGTCGTTCGTGTTGCTGTCGATGTTAATCGGTCCGCTGTTCGCCTTGCGAATTTGTTTGAGTGTCGGCTTGTGCGGAGTGGCTTTGGGTTGGTGCGTGCGACGAAATTTCGATGCCGTGCGAATTTTTTTCATGACGTTGGTTGTCGCTTCCGCCGCGCAGATTTCGTCAATCGCGTTGGCAGGTTTCGTTTTGGACGCGGACATAATCGACACGCAGCTCAAATTGGTTCGCGAATCCTTCGACGAATCGTTTAACTTTTACGAGTCAATGGGCGTCGCTAAAGAACAAATTGCTCAAGCGAAGGCGAACACGGACGCGGGCTTTCAAGTGCTGGTGTTTTTGTTGCCGACGCTTTTGACTTTGGCGTCATTGATGAACGCGGTTACAGTCTATTTATCGTCGCGGTGGATTTTCCCGAAACTCGGCATGAAGATGGCGAAATTGCCCGCGTTCGCAAAGTGGCGTTTCCCGTCGCTGTTTTTTTACACGGCGGTAATCGGCGGACTCGGCTTGTACTGGGGCTCAACGCGAAATTGGCTCGGCATTTACGAAATCGCAATCAACCTGCTTGCCGTGTCGCTGATAATCGGCTTGATTCAAGGGCTGTCGATTTTGTCGGCGGTGGCGGACAAGTTCAAGTTGTCGAAGTTGGTTCGCGTGCTGTTGTACACGGTGATATTTTTAAGCCCGTTCCTGTGGCAGTTGACGGCGACATGGGGCTTGATTGATACGGTTTTCGATTGTCGAAAAAAATTTCTGCGCGACGGGAGGTGACGCGAAGTGCCGAGAAATTTGTCCGCGTGGCCGGATTCGGTGATAAATTTAGCGGTTATGCTTGTTTTGGTCGCGGTGCTGATTCATTTCAGCCGATTGTTGGGTGCTTGCGCGCTGATTGTTTGGGTGCTTTTGATTTGGTTTGCGCACGAGCGACGCATCAATCGCGAAAAACAGTTCAAAAACTACTGCGAAAACGTCATCGGCAACGTCAACGACATGATGTTTTACGCAATGACGCGCCTGCCCGAAGGTATCGTTGTTATCGACGAGGAAGGTCGCCTTCAGTGGTGCAACGACATTATGCAGAGTTTTTCGGATGTCGATTTTCAACAAGGCATGTACGTTTCGGAGTTTTGGGACGGCTTGATTAGCGACAAGATTTTGAATTTGCTTCCCGACGGCACGGAGCCTGCGCCCGAGGAAGGCACTTACCGAATCAAAGCACTGCGCTACCGCGGCAACAACGGCGCGGTCGAAGAGTACTACAGATATTTTTTGGTGCAGTACCGTCACTTGCAGGCGAATCCCGATTATCCGCGCATGGTCGTTTTGTTCGCGTTGGAAACGACGCTTTACGAGGAGTTGAAAGTCGAATATCAACACAGCCGCACGTCTTTGATTTACGTTCAAGTCGACAATTACGACGAAGTCACCGCCGGGCTTAACGAGACCGAAAAAACCGCGTTGATGTTGTCGGTCAGCACGATTCTCGAAGAGTGGGTTGCCGACCTGTCGGGCTTCATGCGGCGCGTGTCAAGCGACCTGTTCATCGTGATTTTGGAGCGGCGACACCTTGAGCAGGCAATTGCCGAAAAGTTCACCGTGCTCGACAAAGTCCGTCAGCTGGTCAACAAGAAACAAATTCAAGTCACGCTGTCAATGGGCGCGGCAATTGCCGAAAAACATTCAAGCGAACAGACGATGCACGAACTCGACGAAAAAGCGCAAGCCGGTTTGGATTTGGCACTCGGACGCGGCGGCGATCAAGTTGCCGTCAGATTGGGCGAACACACGAAATTTTTCGGCGGACGCGCCAAAGCTGTCGAAAAAAATACCCGCGTCAAAGCCCGCGTTATGGCGAAATCGATTCGCGACATCATGGAAAGTTGCGACGAAATTTTCGTCATGGGTCACATTCGCGAAGACTACGACGCCTTCGGTGCGGCTGTCGGCGTCGCGTTAATGGCAAGACATTTGCACAAGCCCGTTCACGTCGTTTTGAGCGGTTGGCTCGACAGCGTTGAAAAAATTTTGAAGCCGTTCAAAAACTCCGACGAGTACGCCGACATGTTCATTCGCGAAGGCGACATTTCGGTTTCACTTTCGCCCGACGTGACTTCAATGCTTGTCGTCGTGGACACGTTCATTCCGAAATTGGTTGCCGCGCCGAATTTGCTTGAAGTCGTCGATAAAATAGTCGTCATCGATCATCACCGCCGCAACGAAATTACAATCAAAAACACCGAGTTGACTTACCTGGAGCCAGGCTCAAGTTCGACGTGCGAAATGGTCACGGAACTTTTGACTTACTTCGACGAAAAAGTTCCAATCGGCAAGCTTGCGGCGACCGCGCTGTATTCGGGCATTGTCGTCGACACGAAAAATTTCACCGTGCAGACAGGTTCGCGCACGTTCGAGGCGGCGGCTTACCTTCGTCGCAGCGGTGCCGACCCCGTCGCAGTCAATCACCTGTTCAAGTCCGACTACCCGACAACCGTCGCGCTGTCGAAGGCGGAGGCAGAATCCGTATTCTACGACGGCGGGCTTGTCGTCAGCCACATTGCCCGTGCGATTCCGAACGTGCAGGCGATTGCCGGTCAAGCGGCCGATTCGCTACTTCGCGTCGAAGGCGTGCGCATGACGATTATCCTGTTCATGATGAAAAACGGCGTCATCGGGATAAGTGCGCGTTCCGTCGGCGATTTGAACGTGCAAGTCATCATGGAAAAATTCGGCGGCGGCGGGCACCAAAACGTTGCGGGTGCTCAAGTCAAAGACGCGAATATCCTTGAACTTCAAGCGCAAGTTGTGGCGGCGGCGCGTGCTTACATTTCCGAAAGCGACAAACCTTTAATCGCTAATTGACACGGGCGATTTTTTACGCGGCGATTGACCGACAATCTTCGGCGGCTAATTGACATGCGCAACCGAATTCGATACAATGACAGAAATTTTTCAGTTACGCGGAAAGGACCGGTGATCTCATGGGATACATTTCAAACACAGGTTTCGCTGCAAGCACTCAAGTCGTCGAAAGCGCGGATTTGGCAGTCAGCTACGACAGCACTTACACGACCGACGGCAC
>JAFVBP010000155.1 GCA_017479925.1 Selenomonadaceae bacterium
ATTCTTCGCAGACGCCGGAAAATCAGACGCCGGAAAATTCGTCAACCGAAACACCGTCATCCGACGCGCAAAAATCGGAAGCTCCGAAGTTGCCGAAAATTCCTGCCGCAGAAACTCAAGCCAAGCCTAATGACAAATTTATCATAAAAATTTCGTTGCCCGTCGACCGCGACATTGACTTTAAGCCGGGCACCGCAGTTACCGTCGAAATAAAAATCTGATATACAACAGGAATTGTTATGCTTTTCGGCGAATAATCCCGCGTTCCCAAAATTTTTTTGCAGGAGGTTTCAAAATGGACTTCTCAACTTACTTGAAAAAATATCCGTCACAGTCGGGACGCTTCGGACGTTTCGGCGGCGCGTATCTGCCCGAACAACTCGTGCCGGCAATGGAAGAAATCACGCAGGCTTACTTGACGATTTGCCACTCGTCGCAATTCATCAACGAACTTCGCAGAATTCGCCGCGAATTTCAGGGACGCCCGACGCCCGTTTATCACTGCGAAAATCTCAGTCGCAAACTCGGCAACTGCCAAATTTATCTCAAACGCGAAGATTTGAATCACAGCGGTGCGCACAAACTCAATCACTGCATGGGCGAAGGTTTGCTCGCGAAATTCATGGGCAAGAAACGCATCATTGCCGAAACCGGCGCAGGTCAACACGGTGTCGCTTTGGCTACGGCAGCGGCTTTCTTCGGACTCGAATGCACGATTTACATGGGCGAAGTCGACATTGCCAAACAAGCTCCCAACGTCGCCCGCATGAAAGTTTTGGGCGCACAAGTCGTTCCCGTGACTGCGGGTTTAAAGACGCTTAAAGAAGCCGTCGACGCCGCGTTTGAAGATTATCTGCAGAATTACAAAGACACGATTTATTGTATCGGCTCGGCTGTCGGACCGCATCCGTTCCCGATGATGGTTCGCGATTTCCAAATGATTGTCGGGCAAGAAGCGCGCCAACAGTTCCAAGACATGATGGGTTTCCTGCCCGATGTGGTGACGGCTTGCGTCGGCGGCGGCTCAAACTCAATCGGATTCTTCCTGCCGTTTATCAATGACCCCGTCGAAATTGTCGGCGTGGAGCCTCTCGGTCGCGGTGAAAAACTCGGTGACCATGCGGCGTCAATGTCTTACGGCACCGAAGGCGTCATGCACGGCTTTGATTCAATCATGCTCAAAGACGAAAACGGCAATCCCGCGCCCGTTTACTCAATCGCAAGCGGTCTCGATTATCCGAGTGTCGGTCCCGAACATGCGTTCCTGCGCGAAGTCGGTCGCGTCAAATACGACGTTGCCAGCGACATTGAAACCGTCGACGCGTTCTTTAAACTCAGCCGCTACGAAGGCATTATTCCCGCGCTCGAAAGTGCACACGCGTTGGCTTATGCAATGCGTCGCGCACGTGAAATGGGCGAAGGCTCGATTCTGGTCAACTTGAGCGGTCGCGGCGACAAAGATTTGGATTACGTCATCGAACATTACGGTTACGGCGACGATTTCAAAGACTTTGACACGCCCGCGCAGGTTAAGCAAGTTGCCGACGTTCAGCCCGTCGACGAAACGCCCGCCGTCAACGAGGGCAACTAATTGGAACAGATTTCGCAAGCGTTTCTGAACTTTATCGACGCGTGGGGTTACTTCGCCGTCGCGATTTTGATGGCAATGGAAAACGCCTGCATACCCGTGCCGAGCGAATTGATTTTGGGCTTCGCGGGCTACTTAATCAGCGCGGACAGAATGACTTTCACGGGCGCAATGATCGCGGGCATGGTCGGCGGCATGGCAGGTTCGATTTTTGCTTACGTTGTCGGCGCGACGGGCGGTCGGAAGTTCGTCGACAAGTACGGCAAATATTTTTTCATCAAGAAATCGCATGTCGACTTGGCGCAACGCTGGTTCGACAAATACGGAATTCGCGCCGTGTTCTTCAGCCGAATGTTGCCCGTCGTGCGCACGTTTATTTCACTGCCGGCGGGTTTCGCACGCGTCAACTTCAAGCAATTTCTGTTTTACACGTTCATGGGCTCGTTGCCGTGGACTGCGCTGATTTTGTACGCAGGTGAACTTTTGGGCGACAACTGGGAATATCTCCTCGAAGTCGGGCACAAGTTCAGCGCGGCGTTTATCGTCGTGAGCGTCGCAATAATCGTGTGGCTGTACCTGCGTCACAAAAAATAAATCGCCGTGAGCGTGAAATATGGACCGTAAGCGAAACAATCGCTGCGGTCTTTTTGCTTGGACAGAATTATCAGCAAGGCGACAATTCCGCCCGCGATTGAGCCGATTAGCACGACGTTTAACAGCTTTTCGCAACCGAGCCACAAGCCCAACGCCGCGATTAATTTTACGTCGCCGCCGCCGAGTGCGCCCGTTGTCATCATCAGCAAGAAAAAAAATCCACCGCCGATAAGCGACGCCGCCGCGCAGTCGAAGACGTTCAGGTTGAGCTGCCACACGCGAATTGCGCCGATTATCGCCAGCGACAAAGTCATTTCGTCGAAAAGCATGTACTGTTCAAAATCCGTCGCCGTCATCAACGACAGCAAAAATATCGCCGCGACCGTGAAAATTTTTTCGGGCGTCAATGTCGGCTCCGCGACGAAAATCAATCCCGTCAACGCGACGAACATAATCAGCTTGCGAAACTTTGCGCGTGTGGAAATTTTTTCGGGAAAGGTCAACTCCGTGCTTGTGCGATAGAGTTTGTCAATCCAGCGCGAACCGACGACCGTCAACACTGCCGACAACGTCACGCACAAAAAAATTTCGCCGAACATGTCGCCGCCTCCTCGAAAAGTTTGCAGACATTGTACAACGAATCGCCGCACGTTGAAAATATTGTATTCATGCGCCGAAACGGTTGCATACTCTAACAATCGTGTTATAATTCGTGACGGTTTTGAAAGTTTTTATTAACGGGAGGCAACAACCATGAAGATAGGTATTCTCGGCTACGGCAACCTCGGACGCGGCGTTGAGTGCGCCGTCAAAGAAAATCCCGATACGGAACTCGTCGCGGTGTTCACTCGTCGCGATCCGTCAACCGTCAAAATCCAGACGCCGAACGTGCCCGTCGTCAACGTCGCCGACGTGAAAGACTGGGTCGGCAAAATCGACGTGATGATTCTTTGCGGCGGCAGCGCGACTGACCTTCCGACGCAGACGCCCGAATACGCCGCGATGTTCAACGTGATTGACAGCTTCGACACGCACGCGAAAATTCCCGAACACTTCGCCGCCGTCGACAAGGCCGCCAAAGCTTCGGGGCACGTCGCGATAATTTCTGTCGGTTGGGACCCCGGATTGTTCAGTCTCGCCCGCGCTTACGCCAACGCGATTTTGCCCGACGGCAACGATTACACCTTCTGGGGACGCGGTGTCAGCCAGGGTCACTCCGACGCGATTCGCCGCGTCAAAGGCGTCAAAAATGCCAAACAGTACACCGTGCCGATTGCCGGTGCGCTTGATGCCGTTCGCAGCGGACAGAATCCCGAACTTACCACGCGTCAAAAACACCTGCGCGAATGCTACGTTGTGCTTGAAGACGGAGCCGACGCCGCCGAAGTCGAACAGGCGATTAAAACCATGCCGAATTACTTCGCGGACTACGACACGACCGTCAATTTCATCAGCGAAGAGGAACTTTTGACCAAACACGCGGGACTTGCGCACGGCGGCTTCGTGATTCGTTCGGGCAAGACCGGCATGTCCAAAGAGCACAACCACATCATTGAGTTCAATCTGAAACTCGACTCGAATCCCGAATTCACCACGGCGGTTTTGGTCGCATACGCACGCGCCGCATATCGCCTCAATCAAGAAGGCAACAACGGCTGCAAGACCGTGTTTGACATTGCGCCCGCGTATCTTTCGGCACAAAGCGGCGACGAACTCCGCGCACATCTGCTGTAAAAAATGACGTTCACTCCGCCACAACCGCCGACGTTGCCTGCGCCCGCCGTTCGTCCGACGCCGCCGACTCCGCCGCGAATTGACATGAAACCGTTCGCTAACGATTCGGGCGACGTTCACGACGAACCTGTTGACGAACCTTCCGACGAACCTGTCGACGAAACTTCGGAACAGCCCGTTGACGAACCGCAGAATTTTCCCGTGACGCGCAAAGTTGACGACCCCGAATCAATGGCTCGCGACGCTGTTGCCAACGGCTCAGGTGCTTTGACGCGGCGAACCGTCGAACGTCCCGACAATCCGCAACAACGTCAACAAAATCAGCCGACGCCCGCGCAGGTTGAGGACACGCAATCGGACTACGACCGCGGACAAGACGTTTTGCGTCAGTTTCGCGAAGAGGACGCCCGTGCCGCTCAACAACAGCAGCAGACGGAAAATCCTCGCCCGCAGACGGTCACCGAACAGCCGCGTCACTTCAAGCCGACGATTAATTATCACGAAGGTCACGGCGGAGTATTTTGGATCGGCACGATACTTTTCGTCGCGGTTGCGGGATTCTTCGTCGTAAAAAAATTTCTGTTCACGGACAAGCCCGCGTTGACGAAATCGGAATTGTTCGCGGACACGACCGACAGACTTCAAGCGACGGTTGACAAAGTCAAGCAACCTTCGCCGCCGCCGAAAGTTTCAACGCCCGTCACGAAACCTGCGACGAAAGCCGTTGTAAAACCTGCGACTAAACCTGTGCGCCCGTCCAAAGACGACGACGACAAAGGCAAACACTTCGAGATTCGCATATAAAAAATCCCCGCCGTGTGACGGGGAAATTTTTTTGTGCGACGTAAATTATCTTGACGGGACGATTGAGCGAATCCACGCCTCGAAACTGTCGGGATTGCGCGTTTGAATCAGCACGACGCCGGGTCCTCTGAAGCGGCAAACGAGACCTTCGCCCGACGTGACGCTCGAAATCCAGCCGCTCGACGCCTTTTCGATTTTGTAATCCATGTAATCGGGCCAGGCGACCAGGTGCCCGTTGTCGATGATGAATTCTTCGCCGTTGTCAAGATTAATCGGGTGAATGACGCCGTAACTCGAAACGAAAATCGTGCCGCGACCTTTGGCGTTAAGTACGAAAAAACCTTCGCCGCTCAAAAAACCGCGTGACAGATTTTGAACCTTCGTGCTGATGTCGATACCCTGCGTCGAGGCAAGGAAGCCGTCCTTTTGAATCGTCAAGCCGTACGAGCCGTCAAGCTCCACGTCCAAAATGCCGCCGGGCAACGCGTGTCCGAACAAAACTTTGCCGGGACCGCGACGCGCCGTCAGCTCCTGGAAAAACATGCTTTCGCCCGAAAGAAATTTGCGCGCCAAGCCGCTCAAAATGCCGCCGTCCATCTTGCCTTCAACGTCGACGGTAGTGGACATTGCAATCATCGCGTCGGATTCGGCTTTGATGCTTTCGCCTTTTTCGAGGTGACATTCGACGACGGGGAACGCTTCGGGATACAAAATTTCGTAAGTCAAAGCAATCACTCCAAAAAATTTTTCGTCAATATTTTAACACGGCAGTCAACCTTTGAAGCTGAAATAAGTTTCGTGCATTTGTTGACGAGTTTTCGGCGCGTCCCAAAGCTGCCCGATTGAATTCTTGCGCATTGCCGCCGCCAAATGATTGAACAGGTCGGGGAACGATTTTTCAAGCTCGACGATTAAATTTTTCACGCGTTGACGATTCGTCGCGCCGTCGAACGGGCACGGCGACTTGAGCACGTCAAGCCCGCGTGTTGCCGCGAATTTTTCAATTTCCGCCTCGCGCAGGTAGATAAGCGGGCGAATCACCGTCAAATTCGTGCGGTCAAGGAAAGTTTTCGGCATAAACGTCGTCAACTGCCCCGTCGACAGCAAACTCATAAAAAATGTTTCGACGGCGTCGTCCAAATGATGCGCGTAAACAACTTTGTTCGCGCCGACTTCGCAAGCTCGACGGTTGACGGCGGCTCGACGAAAATACGCGCAGGTGAAGCACGGGCTTTTGTTCGACTGCTCACGAATCAACGCGTTTATGTCGACGGCGCGAACTTCGTGCGGGATATCCAATTCGCGGCAAAATTTCGCGACGCGTGAAACTTTGTCGCCGAAATCGTCGGTGAACTTCGGATCAATCGTCAACGCGGTCAACGAAAAATTTTTCTTCGTGCGATATTTCAAACAAGCCAGTGCGTAAGTCAACAGCAAACTGTCTTTGCCGCCCGACACGCCGATTAAAATTTTGTCGCCGTCGTCAATCAGCTCGAATTCGACAACTGCGCGAAAGATTTTGCTGAAGACGACCTGCGGCAACTCGAACTTCATGACGCTACCTCCGTGAAAAACTCAACGTCAAACGAAAATCAGACCGACATGGACGTCGGCCGTTCCGCTTGCGCATGATACAGGATGTATCATAGCAAGCGCGTCTTTCTTTGGTTACTTTCTTTCCACGCGGAAAGAAAGTAACAGACACACTCAACCACGGTGCGGAAAATTTTGCTGAAGACGACTTGCGGCAGTTCAAAGTTCAGCGTCAAGCAAAATACCTCCTTGCAAAAAATTTCTGCGTCGATTATAATTCATATCGGCAAAAAGAAAAATGCCTCGCATGTGCAAGGCGAAAGTGCTTGAAGGCGGTTTTGCCCCCGAATATATAGGAAACCTGTATCAAAGTTTACGACAGTCGCCTAAAGTGGGAGGTTAGGCGGCTGTTTTCGTTAGTGCCCAGAGGATTATCACCGTAAGGATAACCACACGGATAACAATCTTGAACATAAGCGTCACCCCTTCCTCGGGGGACTTCGAGATTCAAACCGCCCTTGCCGCGAAGGCTTCAAGCGAACCGATTATAACAGTTGCGTCGCCAAAATTCAAGGCGGCTTATTTTTTTGCAACCGACAGCCGGAAACCGAAAACGCGGAAGTCGTTGACTCCCGCGTTGAAATTTCTGTGTTGGTGGAGACGGAGGGATTCGAACCCTTGACCTCACGGATGCGAACCGTACGCTCTCCCAGCTGAGCTACGTCCCCAACGCACGCGATTATAAACCTGCGCGTTTGCAAAGTCAAGCGGAAATTTACCCGTGCCGCGAAAAAAATCTTTGCAATTCCGCACGCCACTCTTTATAATGAAAACCTGCGTAAACGCGAAACTTGACCTAAAATCACGATCGGAAGGAGAAATTTGCATATGGGTTCAATAACGTTTCAGGAAGTCCGCAGTTGGGTGTTGTCAATCGGGTCGGCCGTTATTGTCGCGTTGCTGATTCGCCATTTTATCGTTGAGCTTTACGTCGTCGACGGGCCGAGTATGCAACCGACGCTGATAAACGGCGAACGGCTTGTCGTCAACAAATTCATCTACCATTGGCGTGACCCGATGCGCGGCGAAGTTGTCATTTTCAAATACCCGCGAGACCACGAACGCGATTTCATCAAGCGCGTGATTGCAACCGGCGGCGACACGATTGAGATTAAAGACGGACATGTTTTCGTCAACGACGCGCTCGTCAACGAAGATTACATTTCCGAAAAGACGCGCACCGAATATCCCAAGCAAACCGTGCCCGAAGGAACGCTTTTCGTCTGCGGCGACAATCGCAAAAATTCTCTGGATTCGCGTTTCCCCGATGTCGGTTTTGTGCCGCTTGAGCTGGTCAAAGGCAAAGCCGCGCTGATTTTCTGGCCGATTGATTACGTCGCCGCGCTGCCGTGACGAATTTTTACGCGGCAGTCACAATAATTTTGTGGGGCGCAATGCCCGCGTTGACGAAAGACTTGCTTAACGCCCTGCCGAGTTTCGAGACATTGGCGTTAAGTTCGTCGTTCGCGGCAATATTTTTGTTCGCAGTCAACAGACGGTCGAAAACTTTGACGTGCGACGCGGGAAAAATCTTCACGGCGGCAAGTTTGGGATTCGTCGGACTGTTCCTGTATTCGGCATTTTTGTATTACGGGCTGGAGCGGCTCGCGTCGCAGGAAGCGTGCGTGCTCAATTACCTGTGGCCGCTGATGATCGTGTTGTTTTCGTGCCCCGTGCTTGGCGAAAAACTCACGCGGCGAAAACTTTTGGCGGTCGGCATGTCGTTCGCGGGCGTAGTCGTGATAATGCTCGGCAACGCGTCGACACAAAATTTTTCGGCGGATAAATTCGCGGGCGCGTTGAGTTGCGTAATCGCGGCTGCCTGCTACGGACTGTTTTCCGTGCTTAACAAAAAAATTCGCCTCGAACAAAAATTCGCGATGATGATAATTTGGGCTACGACGGCAATTTGTGCATTCGTTGCAGGTTTCGCAACGGAAAATTGGTCAATGCCGAACGCGGGACAACTTTTCGGGCTGTTGTGGCTCGGCGTCATGATAAACGCGGTCGCCTACCTGACGTGGGCACTTGCACTTGAAAATTCGGCGGACACGGCGCGCACGGCGAATTTGGCTTACCTCGTGCCGATACTTGCGGTTTTTGTCTCGACGTTTGTTTTCGGCGAAGAACTTTCGGCGACGGTAATTCCCGCGCTGATTTTAATTTTGGGCGGAATTCTCGTCGGCAGAAAATAATTCACCGCACCGAAATCATTGCGCATTACGCATTAAGCATTACGCATTAACGAAGGGGTGACCGGTTTGGAAACAAATTCTCTTTTGGGCAAAAGCGTCACGTGCATGGAAAATTTTTCCGCGGACGAAATTCGCCTCGTGCTCAACACGGCGCGCAAGTTCAAGCAAGTCATTCGTCGCGGCGGCGACAAAAAGTTGTCGAACCTGCGCGGCAAGTCGATTGTCAATCTGTTTTACGAACCGTCGACGCGCACGCGCACTTCATTTGAACTGGCGGGCAAATACCTCGGCGCGGATGTCGTCAGCATCTCAAGCGGCACAAGTTCAATCGTCAAAGGCGAAAGTCTTCGCGACACGTTGCGCACGATTGAAGCAATGGGCGTCGACGCGATTGTCATGCGGCACAAATCCGAAGGCGCGGCGGACTTCGCGACGCGGGTCGTCAAACCGATAATCATCAACGCGGGCGACGGCGCACACGCTCACCCGTCGCAGGCACTTTTGGACTTGTTCACGATTGAGCAATTCAAAGGTCGGCTCGCAGGCTTGAAAGTCGTCATAATCGGCGACATTTTGCACAGCCGCGTTGCCCGCTCGGACGTGTACGCAATGACGCGCATGGGCATGGATGTTCACTTCGCGGGTTTCAAGACGATGTTGCCGCGATTTTTCGATTTCGACGGCGTGACCGTTCACGAATCACTTGACGACGCGTTGAAAAATGCCGATGTCGTCAACGTCCTGCGAATCCAGCTCGAACGTCAACAAGCGGGACTGTTCCCGTCGACGCGTGAATATGCGCGAGTTTTCGGCATCAACGAAGATCGCCTGCGCCTTGCCAAAGACGACGTGTTGATTCTGCACCCCGGTCCGCAAAACAAAGGTCTCGAAATTTCGTCGGAAGCAACTTACTGCGAACGTTCCGCGATTCACGACCAAGTTCAAAACGGCGTCGCGATTCGCATGGCACTTTTGAATTTGACGTTGGGAGGCGCATAACGAAATTAATCTTGAACGAAAGCGACACCGAACTTGTCAATCAACTGAACGGAGGTACATCATGAAATTCATCATCAGTCAAGACGGCACGATTATTGTCAACAGCGATCTTTTGCGCACGGTTTACGTCGAAGAAGGCTACTACGACACCGATCACAAACTCGTTCACGTCGAAGCCACAATCCGCAACGACGCCAACGACCCCGAAAGTCACTTCCGCGACGAAACGGTCACGCTTGCCAAATTCGACACCGGCTCGAAGGATGCGAACTTCAACTCGGCGAAAAAATATCTGCAATTGTTGTTTGCCGAACTCAACGGAGGCATGTAATGAAAAAATTTATCCTCGGCAAAGACGGCAACTCGTTTGTCAATGTCGAACATTTGCAGGCGGGCTATATACGCGAAGATTCCGAAATGAACGAAGACGGCTACTTTGTGCCCAACGGTTCATTCAGTGTGTATGCCCGAATTCGCGACCGGGAAGAAGACATCTCTTTGGCGACCTTTGACGGCGACGACGCGGACGAAAATCTTCGTGCGGCTCAAGCTTATTTGGCGGAACTTGTCGTCAAACTTAACGGAGGCGCGCAATATGAAAAATCAAATTTGGCAGATTCGTAAGGCGGAGTCGGCAATTTCGACTTCGCTTTTGATTCGCGGCGGACGCGTCATTGACCCCGCAAACGATTTCGACGACGTTGCGGACGTTCTGGTTGTCGACGGGAAAATCGCCGCCGTCAAGCCCGATATAAATTTCGAGGCGCATTACGAATACAATGCGGCGGGCAAAATCGTCACGCCCGGCTTGATTGACATGCATGTCCACCTGCGCGAACCCGGTCAGGAAGCCAAGGAAGATTTCGTAAGCGGCTCGAAAGCTGCCGTCGCGGGCGGATACACGACCGTCGCCACAATGCCGAACACGTCGCCGACCGTCGACAACGCGGCTTTGGTACGCGCAATGGTCAAACGTGCCGAGGACATCGGTATCGTCAACGTAAAAATTATCGGCGCGGTCACCAAGGGACAGCACGGTCAGGAACTTGCCGAAATGCGCGACATGATTTCTGCGGGCGCGGTTGCCTTCAGCGACGACGGGCACTTCGACGACAACGCGAAAATTTTTCTGAACGCGCTTGACTACCTGCACGACACGGGCAAAGTCATCATCTGCCACGAGGAAGAAACTTCGCTCGTTAAAGACGGCGTCATGAACGAAGGCAAACGCAGTGCATTGCTCGGCTTGAAAGGTCGCCCGACCGTCGCCGAAGACATTGCCGTTGCCCGCGACGTTCTGCTTGCCGAATACACGGGCGGACGCGTTCACATTGCGCACATCAGTTCAGCCCGTGCGGTTGACATTGTTCGTGACGCGAAGAAACGCGGAGTTAATGTCACCGCCGAAGTCACGCCGCAACATTTGACAATGACCGACGAATTGGTTGACCCTGCCGACGCGTCGACGAAAATTAATCCGCCGCTCCGCACGCAAAAAGACTGCGACGCCTGCTTGACGGGCTTGCTTGACGGCACGATTGACATGATTGTCACCGACCATTCGCCGCACGCGCCCGAAGAAAAAGACCGCGAATATATTTACGCGCCGAGCGGTTTTCCCGGTTTGGAGACGAGCGTTGGAGTTTTATTCACCGAACTTTATCACACGGGCAAAATTGACTTGAAAACGTTAATCGCCAAGATGACTTGCAATCCCGCGCAGATTTTCGGTTTGGACGCGGGAACGTTGTCGATTGACGCGCCCGCCGACATTACGATTATCGATCCCGAACTTGCCTGGACTGTCGACGCGAAAAATTTCTACACGAAGGGCAGTCATTCGCCGTTTGTCGGTCGCGAATTCAAAGGACGCGTTGTCGCAACGATTGTTCGCGGCAACCTCATGAAGCTCAACCAGTGGTAACCTCGTGTTACTTTTCTTTTGGCGCAAAAGAAAAGTAACCAAAAGAAAACAGCCTGTGTATTTCGCATCACGCGAAATGGCACAGGCGGCGGCCGTCATCCGTGACGGCCGTTTTTCGTTGTGCGGCAAAAAATCTTGACACGTTCAAACGTCGAAACTAAAATATTTTGCGACATTCAAAGGAGATGACTTTTATGGCAGACATCAAAATCGTCGAGACCAAAAACCTCAAAACGAAGCCCGACGTTTCAAAAATCGGCTTCGGCACGCACTTCACCGATTACATGTTCGTCATGGACTACGACGCCGCTCAAGGTTGGCACGACGCCCGAATCGTCCCCCACGAAAAAATTTTGCTTGACCCGGCAAACGCGACGCTCCACTACGGGCAGGCGATTTTCGAGGGACTCAAAGCTTACCGTCAAGGCAACAAGGCTGTCGTCTTCCGTGCGAAAGATCATTTGCAACGCCTCAACCGTTCCGCGAAAATTTTGGACATCCCCGAAATTCCGTTCGACACGGCGCACGAAGGTTTGATGAAACTCGTCGACATCGACAAAGACTGGATTCCGCACGACAAAGGTCAAAGCCTGTACATTCGCCCGTTCGTTTTCGCGACGGATGAAGTTCTCGGCGTCAGCGTCAGCAAGAAGTACAAATTTATGATTATCATGTCGCCCGTCGCCGCATATTACGCGCACGGCTTCGCGCCCGTGAAAATTCTCGTCGAGGACAAATACGTTCGTGCCGTTCGCGGCGGACTCGGTGCGGCGAAAACTCCCGCAAATTACGCGGCGAGCTTGCACGCAGGACTTGTCGCGCACGAAATCGGCTTCGACCAGGTGCTTTGGCTTGACGGCGTCGAGCGCAAATATATCGAGGAAGTCGGCTCCATGAACATCCTGTTCAAAATCAACGGCGAAGTCGTTTCACCAAGCCCGCAAATTCAAACGTCGATTCTTGACGGCATCACGCGCCGCACGGTCAATCAAGTCGCCAAGTCGTGGAACGTGCCCGTCGTCGAACGCAGAATTTCAATCGACGAAATCATTGCCGCGCACGAAGACGGTCGGCTTGAGGAAGTTTTCGGCAGCGGAACTGCGGCGGTCATTTCGCCCGTCGGCGTCCTGCGCTACAAAGAGCGCGATTACGTTATCGGCGACGGCAAAATCGGACCGTTCGCGCAGAAAATGTACGACTTTATCGAAGGTTTGCACGTCGGCGAAGTTGAAGACACTTTCGGCTTTATCGAGGTCGTCGGCGAATACTGATTGACTGCTTGCAAACAAAAAACCCCGCCGCTCGCAATGAGTGACGGGGCTTTTTTTCGTTCAGTAGACGATGCGTAAAAAATTTTCTTTGCTGCTGACGGCGTCTGTAAGCAAATTTGCGCGGCTCAAGCCCACGAAAATCGCGGCAGTCTTCGCTTGACAGTTCAAAGATTTTTTCGGATTGAATTCAATGTCGGTGAAGGCGTCGTAGTTCAAAATTTCGTCCGCCAAATCTTCCTGCCGATAAAGTGCGTTGACATAAAGCCAATCGTAAAAATAAGTTTTGGGCTCAAGCGGAAACTCATCGTTACAAAATCTGAAAGCCGTAAGTTGTCCGCTCGTCTTCAAGCGCGGGTCTCGTTTGGCTTCGCGAGAAGACTTATCGAGCAAATCAACGAATTGCACGCCGCCGTCGAAAACTTTGCTGCTTTGAAAAGCACTTTCCACCGACGTGCTTTGACCCGATTCGGGCAAAATAATTTGCAGATTAAACGCGCTGAGCGTAACTCCGAGCGGCACTTCGCTTTTGGAAGAAATTTCCAGCAACCGCAAATCGGGATTTTTTGCCAGAAAAGCTTCGTGCAAGCTTTCGATACTGCGTTTCTTTTGCGCCGCGGAAAAGCCGTTAAAAAATTTGAATTCGACGATCTCCGTCTTGACGAAAGGCGCGACATTTATCGGCAAGAAAACCGGTCGTTGAGCCATTAAAATATCTCCAATTCATTGAGATTTTTTCCAGTAACAATAGTCGTGTCGAGGTACAAATAAATCTCCGTCAAATACAATGCCCTTGAAAAATTTGGGCGAAATTGTGTCGAAGCAAAGAATTTCGGCTTGCGGATCGGTCGGCTCGTTGTCTTTCAAGTCGCGAATTTTACGGAGGTTGTCGTCATAAAACATGGACTCAAATGCCGCAAGAGTTTTCCTTTCGGCAATCGGCTTGACTCTCATGTTATTGTTCGCGGCATTGGTTGATTGAAAAGCACAGTCGCAATTTTGCAACACTCCGTAAGCGTCCAAAAGAATTATCGCCCACTCAATCGACGGATTTTTTTTTCGGAGGCTCCAGAACATTTTGTAATTCGTTGAAGTCACGGACAGCGATACCGAATTCGGATAGCCGTCAAATCTTTGCTCGTCATTGAAACTGAAAGAGATTGCCGACTTTTCCAAATCACGGCGTGACATCAAGCCGTATTTTTTTATGCTCGGAAGATTCGCCTTTTGCGTGAAGTGAACCAGATACTCAATTCCGCGTGTTCGGGACATGTCGGCAATTTTGCTCTTAATATCTGTATGACTTTCGGCAACTGTCGACGTTTCTTCGCGCCGAACTTTGATATTTGAATCGATCGGTGTCGAGTTTTCGTCCGGACGTTTCGATTTTTTCCCGTAAGAGTTAAACAGCCACGCGGCACCGACGGCGGCAATCACCAGTTCAAGAAGCATGACACATCAATCCTTTGAGATTAAAACAAAAGCACGAGTCGCTGTGACTCGCGCTTGAATTTTCTTTATGGTGCGGTTGATGAGACTTGAACTCATACGCCCTTTCGAGCACTGCCCCCTCAAAGCAGCGTGTCTGCCTGTTCCACCACAACCGCGTGTGGTCAATTTATGGTGCGGTCGATGAGACTTGAACTCATACGCCCTTTCGAGCACTGCCCCCTCAAAGCAGCGTGTCTGCCTATTCCACCACGACCGCGCAGACTTTCAAATTACGCCCAAACGATTTTCATGACGTCGGGATAAACAACGTCCTGCGTGAAGTTGAGTGCCGCGACGATAAAGCCCATAAGTGCACGCGTCCGGAAAACTTCCTCAAAAACGCCGAGCACAACGTCGCCGTCAATATTTACGTCGCCGTTCGGTTGCAGGTAAACCTTGAAAAAATTATAACGGCTGTTGAGCGTGTTGAACAACTTGAGACATTCGACGCGCTTGTTTTCGTCCTCGACATTCGCGACGCCGACAATCAGAACTTTGATGCTTTTTTCCGCGAACACGACGATAACATTAATCACGCCGCCGTTTTTCAACTTCTGCGGGATGCGGAAAAATCTGTCGCCGCTCTCAAGCTTGTCCTCGTTGTAGAGAACTTTATTTTCGTCCAGAAAAATCTTGAAGGCTTCGTATCTGTCCATTAAGCTCACCTTTCGGCTGTGAAATTCAATTTTGGTGCGGCAGAGAGGACTTGAACCTCCACGGGGTTGCCCCCACCAGCGCCTGAAGCTGGCGCGTCTGCCATTCCGCCACTACCGCACGTCTCAGGTATTTTCGTTGAACCAATCGACGACACTATCGGGCAGGAAGCCGCGATAATTTTTCCCTATCTTCGTGATGAAGACATAATCGCCGTCATAAAAATGTTGAACCAAATCTTCGTGCACGTCGTCCGCCGAAGCATCCGAGCACACGAACCACATGTTATCAAAAACTTGACAATAACCGTCGTATTCTTCCAACGCCTCAACGAGATCGTCGTAATCTTGATTCTCGAAATTTTCTTCGTCGATCTGGTAAGCTACCAAGTAAACTGCCATGTAAGCTCACTCCTCAAAAAATTTGGTGCCGAGGACCGGAATCGAACCGGTACGAGATTTTACTCTCGCAGGATTTTAAGTCCCGTGCGTCTGCCAGTTCCGCCACCCCGGCCGATTTTTTGGAGCGGGTGATGGGAATCGAACCCACGTGATCAGCTTGGAAGGCTGGAGCTCTACCATTGAGCTACACCCGCATTTTTTAGCCGACTATAGGACTTGAACCTACAACCTACTGATTACAAATCAGTTGCTCTGCCAATTGAGCTAAGTCGGCATTTATCGAAGAACCGAATTTTCATGTGGTGCCTCAGAGCGGAATCGAACCACTGACACGGGGATTTTCAGTCCCCTGCTCTACCAACTGAGCTACCGAGGCTTGTGGCGACCCGGATCGGACTTGAACCGACGACCTCCGCCGTGACAGGGCGGCATTCTAACCAACTAAACTACCGGGCCACTTTCCAAATGCTGACGCTTACAAACCGTCAACGGCGAAATTATAAACGCTTAAACCTTATAAGTCAAGAAATTTTTTATTTCATCGTTAAAAATGTTAAATGCAAGAAGAAATGACTCAGTCATTGAAAAAGTCAGTCGGCGTTTTTCAATTAATAATTTTACGCGACAAAATTATTTCCGTTGTTTGTGGTTACGCTCTTCATA
>JAFVBP010000156.1 GCA_017479925.1 Selenomonadaceae bacterium
AAGCGCAATTCGTTGACGTGACGCCGCAGGAATTTTCGACAGTTCAGCCGAGTTTGCAAGCTCAAGCGCAATTCGTTGACGTGACGCCGCAGGAATTTTCGACAGTTCAGCCGAGTTTGCAAGCGCAACCGCTTAACGTGACGCCGCAAGAAATTCCGACGGGTCAACCGACAATGCAAGCGCAGTTCGTCAACGTGACGCCCGACGAAGTTCCGACGGTTCAACCGACCTTGCAGGCGCAACCGCAATTCGTTGACGTGACGCCGCAGGAATTTTCGACGGTTCAACCGACATTGCAAGCGCAATTCGTCAACGTGACGCCCGACGAAGTTCCGACGGTTCAACCGACATTGCAAGCACAACCGCTTAACGTGACGCCCGACGAAATTCCGACGACACAGCCGACTTTGCAGGCGCAACCTGTCAACGTGACGTTCGACGAAACTCCGACAGTTCAACCGAGTTTGCAGGCGCAAACCGTCAACGTGACGTTCGACGAAGTTCCGACGGTTCAACCGAGTTTGCAAGCGCAATTCGTCAACGTGACGCCCGAAGAAATTCCGACGGGTCAACCGTCACTGCAGGCGCAAACCGTTAACGTGACGCCCGACGAAATTCCGACAGTTCAACCGACTTTGCAGGCGCAAACCGTTAACGTGACGCCCGACGAAATTCCGACAGTTCAACCGAGTTTGCAAGCACAACCGCTTAACGTGACGTTCGACGAAGTTCCGACAGTTCAACCGACATTGCAAGCGCAACCGCTTAACGTATCGTTCGACGAAGTTCCGATAACTCAGCCGACATTGCAAGCGCAACCTGTCAACGTGACTTACGAACGAGTTCCGATAACTCAGCCGACATTGCAAGCGCAACCTGTCAACGTGACGCCCGACGAAATTCCGACAACTCAACCGTCACTGCAAGCGCAAACCGTTGACGTGACGCCCGACGAAATTCCGACAACTCAGCCGACATTGCAAGCGCAACCGCTTAACGTGACGCCCGAAGAAATTCCGACAGTTCAACCGTCACTGCAAGCGCAATTCGTTGACGTGACGCCCGAAGAAATTCCGACGGTTCAACCGAGTTTGCAGGCGCAACCGTTGAACGTGACGCCCGACGAAATTCCGATAACTCAACCGACTTTGCAAGCGCAACCGCTTAACGTGACGCCTGACGAAATTCCAACGGTTCAACCGACACTGCAAGCGCAAACCGTTGACGTGACGCCCGACGAAATTCAACCGTCGCAACCGACATTGCAGGCGCGACCCGTCGACATTCAGCCGACACTGCAAGCACAAGCCGCCGACGCGACAGTCGAACAGCTTCAGCCGGACGCGCAACCGGTCAACGCACCGCAACCGTCGCCGCAACAATTCGATCAATCTTCGCAACGGCAGGACGCGCAAAATTTCCAACGTCAACAAACTTTCGCACCGACGACGCCCGACGAATCACAAGCTCAACCGACCTCGACGGGCGGAGAAATTTTCGCGGCGAATTTGACAACTTCAACCGACGCGCAACCGATTCGACAAGCGCAACCGACGCAATTTGACGCACCGCCGCCGCAACCGCCGCAAGACAATTTCGACGTGCAGGGGCAAATCGTTCGACAGGCGCGACTGATTCGCACGGCTGAAAATACCGAAATGGTCATCAAGCTCAATCCCGAACATTTGGGCGAATTGACGCTTCGCATTTCCGTCACGCACAGCGGCGCGGTCAACGCGAGTTTCCACAGCGACAACGCGCAGGTTCGCACGATTATCGAAAACACGCTCGTTCAGCTCAAGCAGGAACTCAACAACCAGGGTCTCAAAGTCGAAAACGTCGAAGTTCACACGGGCTTGGGCGACGGCTCACTCATGAACGGTCAAGGCGGTCAAGCTTGGCAACAAAATCGTCAACAGGGCGGCGGCAACCGTCGAATCGATTTCGACAGACTTGAACGCGAAGTCGACGCGACTACAGCCGTCAATCAAAACACCGCCACGGACGGCGTTGATTATTCAGTCTAACATTTCGGAGGTAACATTATGGCAAGCTCACTGAATACAATCACCGTCGACGGCGTGACTTACGACGCGGCAGCTTACGCCGCAAGTCAAACCGCATCCGTCAAGGCGGGCGACGATCTCGGCAAAGATGCTTTCCTGCAACTTTTGGTTACGCAGCTCAGATATCAAGACCCGCTCAATCCGCAGGACAACAGCGAATATATTGCCGAATTGGCGAATTTCAGTTCGCTCGAACAGATGACAAACGTCGTCAAAAATCTCGAAGACCTCGGCAAGGTTGTCAACAATATCGATACGTCGGTTCTCGTCGGGCAACTGTCAAGCATGATCGGCAAGCACGTCGATTGGCTCGAAGTCGTCAACAGCGCGGACGCCGAAGGCAACCCCGTCAGCCGCTCCGAAAAATACACGGGACGCGTGACCGGCGTGACGATTGTCGAAGGTGCGCCCAGTGTCGTCGTCGAAGATGCGGACGGCGTCAAACATCAGGTTGACATCTCGAACATCGGGCACGTTTACGAAGACGACGAAAAGCCCGCCGACGAAACTTCGGACGACGCCGCGACAAATGACCTTGCCGCCGAAGAAGCCGCAACTTCAACCGCGCAGACCGTCACGAGTTCGACGACAAGCGAAACGACCGACGTTGACGCGGAGACGAACGACGTTGCCGAAGCCGTCGACGCCGTCAATCTCGACGAAACCAAATAATTTTTTCGCGAACAAAAAAAGCCGCTCTCCACACGGAGGGCGGGCAACGTGACGTTGCATCCAACTGGAGCAACCCGCAACGTTATCGACAAAAAAAGCCGCTCTCCACACGGAGGGCGGGCAACGTGACGTTGCATCCAACTGGAGCAACCCGCAACGTTATCGACAAAAAAAGCCGCTCTCCACACGGAGGGCGGTTTTTCGTTGCGAATTTTTCTACGACGCGAAATATTGGAAGTAGACGACCGCCGCGAAGCACACGATTGCGATTATCATTGAGGCGAAACCTGCGCGTTCGACCCATAAATCTTGCGTCGGCGTCAAGTTGTAATGCCGTCTTGCGTACGTTGCCGACAGCGACACCGCCAATGCCAAATACAACCCGCGATTCAGCGGCGAAAAGTTTGACCAGCCGACGATTAAAAATACCAGCGTCAGCGCGAAGACGATTATCAGCAGGTAGTCTTTGCCGACTTTTTTGTCGGGCTGTTTATCTTGCGTTTCGACGGCTTGTTTGGGCTTGAGTTTCTTAGCGATTTTTTTTGACTGGCGCGCCATTGTGATTCTCCTTTGAAAGTTTTCACGAGTTTAACAGAGGCAACGAGAAACTGCAATGCGTAATTCACAATGCGTAATGCGTAATGAGCACGGCGGCTTGTTATTTAGCGGCGAAAATACGGAAAGTCAATTCGCACGACAGAAATTTATCGCCCGTGCCGTCGATTGACGCTTTTTCAAGCACGGCGAAACGCTTGCCGTCGACAATTTCACGTGCGAAGTTGAGCAACGAAACGTATTGCGATTCAAGTTTGACGGTCACGGTTTGCGATTGAAGTTCGTCGCCTTCAACGTCGCCCGCCTGCACGGAAATTATTTGCGCACGTTGATTTTCAGCCGTTCGATAAAGCGTGTCGATGAATTTGTCCTGCTCAAGTTCGACGGGCAAAAATTCTCGTGCCGCGTCAAGTTCGCGTTCTTTTTGAGCGACCGCCGCCGTCAAATCGCCGTGTCGTGCTTTGAGTGCCAAAACTTCCCGTTCGACTTCACGCAATCGCCGCGTTTCAAGTTGCATGTTCAATATGTCGCGCCGCGCAGGTTCAAAAACGAATTCGTTCAGCGCGAAAAAACACAGCACGCAAACCGCAAGCGTCACCAGCGGCAGAAATCTTTTGTCGGGCATGACTTTCACCTCAAACGAAAAGGGAGCCGCGTTGACGACTCCCCGTGAAAAATTTCAGTCTGCAGTGAACGGCAACAGCGCAATGTTGCGGGCGCGTTTGATGGCGATTGTCACTTGACGCTGATGTTTGGCGCAGTTGCCCGAAATGCGACGCGGAAGAATTTTCCCGCGTTCGGTGGTGAAGCGGCGCAATTTTGCCGCGTCTTTGTAGTCTATCTTTTCGACTTTGTCGACGCAAAACGCACAAACTTTCCTGCGCGGGCGTCGACCTCTCTCTCTGCGCATAGTCAAACCTCCTCAGGTTTTGTCAAAACGGCGGATCTTCCAAGTCAATCGGATCGCTGATAAATTCGTCGTCGGGCTTTTTCGGTCGCGGATTTTCGCGTTCGGGCGGACGATAATCGCCGTAGTCGTTTGAACGTTGGTTGCGCGGTTGATAACCGCCGTCGTCGGGACGCGGATCACGCTGCTGATAACCGCCGTCGTCGGGACGATAACCGCCGTCGCCGCTGTCGGCACGTTTGGAACTTCCAAACTCGATGTTATTAACCATAATGTCAATGCTCGTGCGTTTGATGCCGTCTTTTTCGTAGCTTGACATTTGCAGGTACCCTTCGACAAAGACGCGTGAACCTTTGGTTAGGTATTTGCCGCAGAATTCGGCGGTTTTGTCGAAAGCGACGATATTGAAGAAATCGACATCCTTAACGTCTTTGCCGGCGTCCCGATTTTTTGATACGCGGCGTTGAACGGCAATGCCCATGCGTGCGAAAGCCATACCGTTTTGCGAATAGCGGACTTCCGGGTCGCGGGTCAGGTTGCCCGAAAGAAAAACTCTGTTCATGCTTGCGCCTCCTTTTCGTCGGAGCGAACAATCATGTGCTTAAGAATTTCGTCGGTGATTTTCATGACGCGGTCAACTTCGGCGACGCAGGCAGGCTCACAAGTCACATAAAACAGCACGTAGAAACCTTCGGCTTCTTTTTTGATCTCGTAAGCCAGGCGACGTTTGCCCCAGCGGTCTTCCTTGGTGATTTTGCCGCCGTTTGCCGCGATGAGCTTGACGAATTTGTCAACGACGGCGTTGGTGGCTTCCTCTTCCATGGCGCGGATGATGAAAATAACTTCGTAGTTCCTCAACGTAGAACACCTCCCTTTGGTCTGTCGGCTCGTGAAAACTTCGCGAGCAGAGAGCTTGTAACATGCTTAACAGTCGGGCATTATATCACCGCGAAAATTTTTACGCAAGAAAATTTTTGAGCGTGTCGACAGTTCAGCGACGCGAACGCTTGAAATAAAAAACGTACTGTTGCAGAATTCCCGCGTTGCAGCCGAAAGTGTCGAAAATGTTTTCGCCGCCGAAATCGCGTTCAATCGCACGTTTAATCCACACGTCCACGGGCGCACGGTCGACGCGGTGATACGCGAACAACGCGACGCAGTTGGCAATTTTGTCGCCGACGCCGTGAATCGTTTTGAGCGTGTCGACAAGTGCCTCGTCCGACAAATTTTCCAGCGCGGTCAAGTCAAGTTCGCCCGAAGAAACTTTTGCAACCGCGTCGATGATGTAAGCTTTGCGGTAAGCCAAACCTAGTCCCGTCAAGTCGTCGAGTGTCGCGGCGGAAATTTCGTCGACGGTCGGGAACAGGTGAACTTCGCCGAAATCCGTATCGACGCGCCGCCCGAATCGTGCGCAAATTTTTTCGACGCTTGAACGAATCGCGGGAATGTTTTTGCGTTGGCTGATGATGAAACTTACAAGCATCTCGAACGATGCTTGACGCAAAATCCGAATGCCCGCGCCGAAGTCCGCCGCATCACGCAGAAATTTTTCGCACGTCCTGCCGTGAGCGAAAGTTTCAACGTCGCGCCGAATGTCCGCGTAATTCGTCGCCAAATCGAAATAAGCCGTCCACACACGTTGCCAATCGTCCGCCGTGCAATCAACCTCGAAGACATTTTCGCGCTGACGAATGTGCAAAATTTTTTCGCCGACGATAAATCGAAACCAACCGTCGCGAATTTCCGTCGGGCGAAAACATTGCCCGCTGTTGACGATTTTTCTCAAGTCGAAGTCGTCACGTATCTCAATGTCCACCGCAAAGACCTCCGAAAATTTTTTTGACGACGGAAGCGGGCACGTCGCCGCAAATTTCAACGTCGCCGAAATTTTTCACGAGCACCCAGTTGACTTTGCCGCCGACGGTTTTTTTGTCGCGGAAGGTGACGGCGAACAATTTTTCCGCGTCAAGCCCGTCGCACGTGGTGACCATGTCCAAACGCCGCAGAAGATTTTCGAGCCGCGTGACGTTCGCCGCAGAAGTTTTGCCGAGTTCGCAACTGATTCGCGCCGCCGCGACCATGCCGATTGCGACCGCCTCACCGTGCCGAAATTTCGCGTAAGCCGTTTGCTCTTCGACGGCGTGCGCCAACGTGTGACCGAAATTCAAAATCCGCCGCAAGTTCGATTCGCGTTCGTCCGCCGCGACGACTTGAGCCTTGAGTTCGCAGGAACGCTTGACGGCGTGCGCCAAAGTTTGAACGTCGCCGCGCAGAATTTTATCGGCGTTGACTTCCAGATACGCGAAAAAATTTTCGTCGCTGATGACGCCGTACTTGACGACTTCGCCAAGCCCGGATTTAATTTCGCGTTCGGGCAACGTCGCCAAACAACTCAAGTCTGCGAAAACCGCACGGGGCTGGTGAAACGCGCCGATTAAATTTTTGCCGAGCGGGT
Source organism: Selenomonadaceae bacterium (assembly GCA_017479925.1). GTDB lineage: Bacteria > Bacillota > Negativicutes > Selenomonadales > Selenomonadaceae > Quinella. The sequence goes on from JAFVBP010000156.1 coordinate 6,656, forward strand.
GATTGACAGCCGTCTTGCCACCGACGCTTGAATCAACCTGCGCAAGCAACGTTGTCGGAATTTGAATCAAGCCGATACCGCGCAGAAATGTCGCCGCCATGAAGCCCGCCAAGTCACCGACAACGCCGCCGCCGAATGCGATCACGACGGATTTTCGGTCAAGCCCGAATTCAATCGCCCGCGTGTAAAGATTTTCCGCCTCGCGCAGGTTTTTGGAAGTTTCGCCGTCCGGAATTGTGGCGACCGTGTAAGAAATTTTTTGAGCGTCAAGCCCGTCAAGCAAAGTTCGACCGTGCGCGTCGAAAATGTTTTGTTGCGTGACGAGCAGAGCTTTGGTGAAATTCGCCGCGACGAATTTGCCGACGTTGCCCAAAATGTTCGCGCCGATAAAAATTTCGTAAGTGTTCGCGCCGAGATTAACTTTAACCGTGTCCATATCGTCAACTCCTGAATTGTCGCAGATGTTTGCAGATGTCGTCGATAATTTGCAACGGCGACCAATTTGTCGTATCGACGTGATAATCTGCGCGGTCATAAAATTCTTTGCGTTCGGCAAGCAGTCGTTTAATCGTTTCGAGCCGCTCCGAGCCGCCGCCGTCAAGCACGGGACGTTCGCCGCGCCGTTGTGTCCGCGAAAGAATTTCTTCGGGCGAACATGTCAGGCAAATGACGACGCCCGAATTTTTCAGCAAGCGAAGATTTTCCGCGTCTTTGACGGTACCGCCGCCCGTGGCAATGACAAGCCCGCGACGTTCGCTAAGTTCACGCACGGCAGCACGTTCAAGTTCGCGGAAGTGTTCTTCGCCGAATTGCTCAAAAATTTTCGGGATGGAAAGTTTCTGTTCGACTTCAATCTTGCGGTCAATGTCGACGAACGGCCGACCGAGTTTCGACGCCAAAACTTTGCCGAGACTGGTTTTGCCCGTGCCCATGAAGCCGGTCAAAATCACGTTGTCTTTCATAAGCCGAAGTCCTCCGCCAAACGCGTGCGATAAATTTGCAAATTCGCCAACGTGTCACAAAGCGCGTCGCCGCCGAATTTTTCGACGAACGCATCCGCCGTGACGATAGCCGCCATCGCCTCGCCGACGACCGCAGCCGCCCAAATTGCGCAGGTGTCGGAACGTTCCTTGCTTGCCGTCGTCGGTTGGCGCGTGGCAATGTCGACGGTTTTCAACGGCGTCATCAATGTCGGAATCGGTTTCATTGCGGCGCGAATGATTAAATCTTCGCCGTTGGACATGCCGCCTTCGAAGCCGCCCGCACGGTTGGTTTCGCGAAAAATTTTGCCGTCGCGCAGAAAAATTTCGTCGTGAACTTGACTGCCGAATTTTGACGCGTTGGCAAAACCGTCGCCGAGTTCGACGGCTTTGACGGCTTGAATCGACATGAACGCCGCCGCAAATTTCGCGTCGAGTTTTCTGTCCCACTGAATGTGACTGCCGAGCCCCGCGGGCACGCCTTTGACGTTGACCTCAAAAATGCCGCCGACGGTGTCGCCGCGTGACTTGGCTTCGTCGATGCGCGATTTAATTTCGTCGTCGCCCGAAACGCCGCCGACAGTCAAAACTTTGCTTGAAATTTTGACGCCGCACATTTGCAGGAACAACTTGCACAGGGCACCCGCCGCAACGCGCATTGTCGTTTCGCGGGCACTGGAGCGTTCCAAAATGTCGCGCACGTCACGTCGGGCAAATTTCGCCGCGCCCGTCAAGTCCGCGTGACCGGGTCGGGCATTGGTGACGCGTTCGCCGAATTCTTGACCTTCCGCGCTCATGCGTTCAGACCAGTTCGCCCAATCACGATTGACGACGCTTAACGTCACGGGGCTGCCGATTGTTTCGCCGAAACGCACGCCCGACAAAATTTCGACGGTGTCGCTTTCGATTTTCATGCGCCCGCCGCGTCCGTAGCCGCCTTGCCGACGTTTGAGTTCGCCGTTGACGAAATCGCTTGAAACTTTGACGCCCGCAGGCAGACCTTCCAAAATGCAAACGAGCCGCGAGCCGTGACTTTCGCCGCCGCTTGTGAATCTAATCATACAGTTGACCTCCAAAAAAAATTGACCGCGAATTTGACGCGGCCATTATAACACGTGAAAAATTTTTGTCACCGCAAAGCCCGTTCTTTCGGCACGGCATAGAAAACCAGTTCGTGAACTTTTTTGACGCTGAGCAGGTACGGCGTGTACTTGCGAATGTACCAAACGTAATCGACGCAAATCGACTGCAGGAACTGCGGCACGGTCAACAGGTCTTCCTTGAGATGATACAGACAAACCGCAATGACGGGGCGATCGGCACGAATGATTCTTTCCGTCGCGTGCAGAAACGGCAATTCCGCGCCTTCGATGTCGGCGTTTATCAGCGTGCATTTGTCGCCCGCCAAAATTTTCTCGAAGTCGGTCGACGCGTCAATCATCTCGTTAATCGGCTCGACAAGTGCGCGTTTGACCGGCGGCAGAAGTTCAAGGTTGTTCAACATGCGGCCGTAAATTTCCGTGTCGCCCTCGAAGGCGTAAATCTTCTTCGGCTTGAAGTCGAAGCTCAAGTATTGAAAGACCGTGTCGCCTTCGTTCGCGCCGCAGTTAATCCAGACTTCGCCGTCAAGATGTTTGTAAAGTCGCTCGTGTTTGCCGCCGAAGAAATATCGCCACATTGTCGGATTTTGTTCGCCGCGATAAACGCAATTTCGCACGTAACTTTCGACGTAGTAAAACAGCGCACGTTTGGAAGTTTCGTCGGCAAGCGAATCGAACAGCTCCATAAGCTCCGCCTTGTGCGACTGGTAGTAAAACATGCTGTTCGCGTCGTATTCGTCAATCGAATTCAAATTCAGCCTTTGAGCGTTGTACGGTTGAACGACAAAGAGCATGTTGGATTTTTCGACAGCCGGAACAGTATCGATTTGCGTAATGAAAAATGTTTGCACATCCGGGCAAGAGTCGGTAAAGCAAATAAAAAATTTTCGCGGCGTCATGTCCGTCAACAAATCTTGCGGCGAAACAATTTCAATGTCGTCGACCTTTGAAAACTCTTTCGGCTTTGAGCAAACGACGCGGTGCACGTTGAGACCGTAGCTTTTGAGTATGCGAACGTAAGCGTGCAAGTCGTTTTCGGCGACGATATAAACGTTTGAGCGATTCATCCTGCACAGCGAAACGGCAACCAACAAGTCGCCGCTGATTTCGCAAACTTCCTCTTCGACGCGGGTGGAGTCGAGCATTTCAAGCATTTGTTCGCGTAAGGCCAAGTTGTCACCTCCAAAAAAATTGACCGCGAAATTGCCGCGGTCTTGCGTTCAATCGTATTGTCGAACGTTTAAATTTCTTCGACGTCTTCGGGGTGCTTTTTGATATAATCGCGGTACTTGTTGTATTCGTCCTCGAAAGATTTTTCTTCGGACGCGGCAAGCTGGAAAGACATCATTGCAACCGCCATGATACGGGCGATTTCGTGTGCCTCAAAAGTTTCAACCAATCGGGAAATTGTGCGTGCCGTTTCGTCGAGCAATTCCTGGTCGTCGGCAGCAAAACGGTTCAACAGCAACATATCGAACATTTGCTGTTCAAGAGCCGACCAACCGAGTGCGACGCCTGCATTGGAATGCGGAATTCTGTCGTGAACGTTGTCGAAATCCGATCCGTCGTCGCCTATCTCCGGAATATAAACTTCGTCTTCGTCTTCAAAACGCGGCCTGAGCATAAGGAAACTCCCCCCGAAAAAATTATTGAAAAATACACCGTGCGTATTGTACTATAAGAACGTGCGAAATGTAAAGCATTAAGCGGAGGTCGGTTATGCAAAAAATTTTGTTCGGTGTGGGCGTTTCGCTGATTGTGCTTGGCATTTTCGGCGCAAGTTACACTTGGCACCACGACCACCGCGAAGCCGATACTCTTGACCGGTATGCGGCGACGGAATTTCAGGTTGCCCGCGACGGCGACGGCAACTGGGAGAGCGCGACGCTTAGCCTTTGGGATTACCGTTACGACAGTGCGCGGCTTTTGAACAAGGCGATTCTTTTCACCGACGGCGCGCCGTGGGAGTTGGAGATTATCACGAAGCAGACCTCGAAAGGTTTGCGCAACGAGAATAAATTTTTTACGCATCTGCCGCGTTCGAGCTTGAAAGATTTGCTTGTCGCCAAAGAAGTGCGCGTGAAGTTTTTTTACGACAACGGGCAGTCGATTGACTTGCCGCTTAGCAAAAAAGATCTGCTTGCCTGGCAACGGAAACTTCGTTGGTAGCGGTGAATGTTACTTTTCTTTTGGCGCAAAAGTTTATCGTACGTCGGGCGCGGCCGTTAATTTCATCAATGCCGACACCCAAGACACTGCCTTGCTTGAGCTTGACTCGATATTTTTCAAAGTACATCAATAACCCTCTAACACAGGCACGCCGATATGTGATACAATGCCAAAAATTTTTTTCGGGAAGGTGTTCGTCAATGAGTCTGAAGAACAAAGCAATTCTGGCAGTGACCGCGATTGTCGTCGTCGCGTGCGTGCTAATGGGTGTAATCGGTTACATACGCGTCGAAGATGCGTTCGCCAAAGCCTTGGAACTGAAAGCCGAATCAAACGTTCAATCGCTGTCGGAAATTTTGAATTACCGCTACCAAGGCGATTGGAATTTGCGCGACGGTGTACTTTACAAAGGCGAAACGAAAATGGAAGGTGCCGACCAAATCGTCGACTCGTTAAGCCAAATTTGTGAAGGCAAAGTCACGATTTTTAACGGCGACGTGCGCGTTTCCACAACCGTCAAAGACGCAAGCGGCAAACGTCAAGTCGGCACGAAAGGTTCGCCGCTGGTCACGCAAGTCGTCATTGCGAAAGGTAAACCTTTCCTCGGCAAGGCTCTCGTCGTCGGCGAAGAACATTACGCCGCTTATCAACCGCTCAACGACGCGACGGGCAAGACTATCGGCATGTTGTTCGTCGGCGTCAGCATGCACGAAATGGATTCGGTAACCAACGACTTTATCTTGACGACGATTATCGGCGTCATTGCCGTCGTGCTCGTGTGTATCTTCCTGTCGAATTACTTTATCGGGCAGATGATTGAAAAACTCGATTCGGTCGTCAAGTCCATGCACCAAGTCGCGGAAGGCAACCTGCGCATTCCCGACTTGAACGTCGTTACCGATGACGAAATCGGCGCGTTGGCTAACAGCTTAAACAACATGAAATTCAAGCTCAAACACCTGTTGACCCGAATTCTGGAATATTCCGCACGCGTCGCCGCGTCAAGTAAAGATCTCAACGAAGGCACGCAACAAACGCACGATTCGATTAACTCCGTCGTTCAAAGCATGTCGGTTTTGGCGCACGGTACCGCCGAACAGGAACAAACCATTGTCGCGCTGGAAGAAAAAATCAACGACATGTTCGAAAAAATGGACAGCCTCAGCGAAACCGCTTTGCAGATGCAGGAAGTCGCCAACGACAGCACCGCCAATGCCGCCGAAGGTAAAAAGCGCGTCGACGCGGCAATCGCCATGATGAAAAAAATCGAAGAGCAAGTCAATTCTTCCGCCAAAGTCGTCGGCGAACTCGGCAAACGTTCAGACGAAATCGGTCAGATCGTCGAGACAATTTCGGGCATTGCCGGACAGACGAATTTGCTTGCTTTGAACGCGGCTATCGAGGCTGCTCGTGCCGGCGAACAAGGTCGCGGATTTGCCGTCGTAGCCGAAGAAGTCCGCAAACTTGCCGAACAATCCGCCGAAGCCGCAACGAATATCGCAAACCTTATCGCGACAATTCAAGCCGACACCGAGTCCGCCGTCGAAGCGATTGACCAGGGCTACCACGGCGTCAAAGAAGGCACGCAAGCCGTTGTCGAAACGGGCGAAGCTTTCGCGGGCATCGAAGAGCAATCCAATCGACTCACCGCCAACGTCGAAAAAAGTTTGGCGGACATTGCCGCTGTTTACATGAGCAACGGCGAAATCACGACGGCTGTCGGACGCGTGCGCGAAATTGCCAACAAGTCCAGCGAAAACGCCGTTTCCGTCAACGCCGTTACGCAAGAGCAAACCGCAAGTATGCAGGAAGTTGCGCACGCCAGTCAAAAACTTACCGAATTGGCGCACGAAATGCACGACGAAGTAAACACGTTCAAGCTGTAAGGAGGTAGCGGACGCGACAGCAGACACGGGACATCAACTTGTCCCTTGTCGCTTGTCGCTTGTCCCTGAAAAATGAGCGACGTTGCGATTAAAGCCGAACATCTCACGAAAATTTACAAAATATACGAGCAGGACATCGACCGCCTGAAAGAAACGTTTCACCCGTTCCACAAAAGATACAGCCGCGATTTTTACGCGCTTGACGACGTTTCGTTTGAAATTCACCGCGGCGAAAACGTCGGGCTTGTCGGCAAAAACGGCGCGGGCAAGTCAACCTTGCTCAAAATCATCACGGGCGTTTTGACGCCGAGCGCGGGCACTTTGCAAGTCAACGGGCGAATTGCGTCACTGCTTGAATTGGGCGCGGGCTTTAATCCCGACATGACGGGCGTCGAAAATATTTACATGAACGGCTTGCTGATCGGTCACAGCCGCGAAGTCATGGACGCCAAAATCGACGACATTATCGCCTTTGCGGATATCGGCGACTTCATCAACCAGCCCGTCAAGACTTACTCGTCGGGCATGTTTGCGCGCCTTGCTTTCGCCGTCAACGCTTTCGTCGAGCCGGACATTTTGATTGTCGACGAGGCTTTGAGTGTCGGTGACGCGTTTTTTCAAAGCAAGTGCATGGACAAAATGCGTTCGATGATTCAAGGCGGCGTGACGGTGCTTTTCGTCAGCCACGATACCTTCGCCGTGAAAAATCTTTGCGAACGGGCGTTTTTAATGCAGTCGGGCAAAATTTTAATGGACGCGCCCGCAAAAGACGTTGTCGAACGCTACCGCCACATGTTGCTTGAGGCACGCGGCGAACTCACCGAAGAGCAGGCTCAACGTCAAAACACTTTGGTTGACAACCTGCGCGACGGCAAACAAGTTTTCGCCGAAGAAAAAATTTCCGCCGAAAGTTTGGCTCGCGGCAAAGAAACTTTTTTGAAAAACGCGTCGTATCAGCGCACGGGCGACAAGCGGGCAGTCCTCGACAACGTTCAGTTGTTGAATCTCGACGGCGAACTTATCAGCGAAGTCATCTTCGGTCAAAAGGTCGTCCTGCGCATGGTCGTTCACTTCATGCAGGACGTTGCCTGTCTCGGCATGGGCTACCACATTCGCAACGCGACGGGCATCGATTTAATTTACACCGATTCTCGCTTCCACGACACGAAGGCGATTTTCGACGCGAAGGCAGGCGAAATTTACGTTATCGATTGGACGTTCAATGTCGAACTGCGGCAGGAACTTTACGACATTGCCTGCGTCATTTCTACGCCGCTTGAAGAAACTTTGAATTACTCGGAGATGTGCGACTTCGTGCCGTGCGCGCTTCAATTCAACGTCGTCAGCCCGAATCCGTATTTGAGCTTGCCGGGCGGTTACGTTCATTGGCACAACGAGTTGGACGTGCGCCGTGTTAATCTGAAATAATTTTTTCGCACGGGGAGTGAATCACATGATTTATCGCCTGAAAGACAAATACGACCGCTTGACCGTCAACCTGCCCGAAGGCAAGCGCGACGCCTACACTGCGGCGGCTCACAGTTTCGGCATAAGCATTTCGGGTTTGGTTCAGCTCGGCGTCGAAGAATTCATCGCCAATCACGCCGACACCGAATCCGCCAAAAAAGTCAAGGCGTGCGAAAAATTGTCCGCGCAGGAACGTCGACTCGTCAAAGCCTTTGACAACTTGCCGAAAGAATCGCGCTCGATTGTCTTGCGGCTCGTCGAAGACTTTGCGGCAAAAGTTACCGTCGCAGTTGATTAAAAATTTTTTTCGGTTATAATGATTTGAATCTGAATTGGAGGCGAAATTTTTGTGGAGACTTCGGAAGTTCAAAAGTTCAACCTAAAAAATTTTCTCTCGACCAAAACGGCAGTTGTTGCGACGGTTGCGCTTGTCGGTGCGGGTGCAATGGCGTTTTCAACTTCCGTGGCGTCGGGCGACAAAATCGTCCTCGGCGTGCGCTCGGAAGGTCAACCGATCGGCGGCATGGACAAGTTGTCTGCCGAAAAATTCTTCACCAACGTCGCCGCGCAAAAAATTCACACGTTGACTTTCCGTTACGGCAACGAAGAATTCACCGTCACGCCCGAAGAAATCAGCTTAAAGCCGCTCGTCAACAAGGCGACCAACGAAGCTTTCGGCTACGGACGCGGCGGTTCGCTCGTCGACAATTTCAACGGGCAAATTAAATGTGCGCTCAACGGCCGCGACGTGAAACTCACCGCCGAATACGACGCGACTTTACTCGACGCCAAGCTCAACGAAATTGCCGCAAAAGTCAATCGTGACCCCGTCAATGCCGTGTGCGAATTCGGCTCGAACGGCGCGATTGAAAAAATTCCCGGCGTCATCGGCAAGAAACTCGATACCGTCAAACTTGCCGAAGACCTGCGCGAACCGTTGACGACGTTGAACTTGCCCAAAGGCGTTATCGAATTGGAGCCGCAGGACATTGCGCCGTTTATCACGACCGAAGACATTGCGCAAATTGACACCGTCCTCGGCACGTACAGCACTTATTATTATCCCGGTGACCGCGGCGACAACATTTGGATTGCCGCAAATTCAATCTCGGACAAAATCGTCAAACCTTCGTGGACGTTCTCATTTAACGACACCGTCGGACCGCGCACGTGGGACAACGGCTACAAAGTTGCGGGCGTCATCATCAACGGCAAGCCCGATGTCGATTACGGCGGCGGCGTTTGTCAAGTCAGCTCGACGTTGTACAACGCGGTTTTGCTTGCAGGTTTGACGCCGACCGAACGCACGCCGCATTTCTTCGCGTCGTCGTATATCGGTTTGGCTCGTGACGCAACGGTTGCCGACGGACAGATCGATTTCAAATTCCGCAACGACCTGTTGCACAACGTTTATTTGATTGCCGAAGCGTCAGGCTCGACGTTGACCGTTTCCGTTTTGGGCACGAAAGCCGACTTGAACGGCGCGGACATTTCGCTTGAGACCGAAGGCACGTCGCTTTACCGCGTGTGGCGAAACGGCGGCGAAGTTATCCGCGACGAATATCTTCACACCGACGTTTACGAGACGCCGAAAACTTGACGGAGGACACCATTACGAATTACGCATTAAGCATTACGCATTGCAATTCCGTTGCCGTGGCAATGAGCGGAGGTGTTGACAGCTCGTTGACTGCGGCACTTTTGATTGAACGCGGCTTTGAAGTTGTCGGCGTGACCATGTTGCTCGACGACGCGCAAAACCTTGACGACGCCCGAAACGTTTGCGCACATTTGGGAATAAAGCATCACGTCGCGGATTTCCGAAAAATTTTCCGTGCGAAAGTCGAAGATTATTTCGTCGCCGAATATCTGCGCGGGCGAACTCCGAATCCGTGTGTCCGTTGCAACCGCGAAATTAAATTCGGCGCGCTGTTCGATTTCGTCACGAACGAACTTGACGCGGACTTTCTTGCGACGGGACATTACGCACGGATTGTTTTCGACGGCGGGCGATTCAAGCTCAAACGTGCCGCCGACCTTCGCAAAGATCAATCTTACGTGCTGTATAACTTGACGGCGGACAAGCTGTCGAAAATTCTTTTGCCGCTGGGCGACTTCACCAAAGCCGAAACGCGCCGTCTTGCCGACGAAATGAAATTGCCCGTCGCGAACAAGCCCGACAGTCAAGAAATTTGTTTCGTGCCAAATGACGATTACAAAAGTTTCGTCGCCGCACGCAAGCCCGAAGCTCAGGCACTTCAAGCCGGTGACATCGTCGACGGTGACGGGAAAATTTTGGGACGCCACTGCGGAGTTGCCAATTACACAATCGGGCAGCGCAAAGGTCTTGGCATTGCCGCCGAACATCCGCTTTACGTCACGCGATTGGACGTTGACAACCGTAAAGTTTTCGTCGACGCGGGCGACAAACTTTTTTCCGACGAATTGACGGCTCACGACGCGCATTGGATTTACAAGCCGACGTTGCCGAAAAATCTTCACGCGAAAATTCGCTACGGTTCACGCGTCGCAACTTGCACCGTTGCCGAAGACGAAAATTTTCTGCGCGTGACGTTCGACGAAGCTCAACGGGCAATTACTTCGGGTCAGTCGATTGTTTTCTACGACGGCGACGAAGTTTTGGGCGGCGCGATTATCGATT
>JAFVBP010000157.1 GCA_017479925.1 Selenomonadaceae bacterium
CGTCACAATCAGCGGCGACGATGGCAACGATTACATCTACGATAATCCAAGCCGCAGTTACTATGATCCGCTTTTGAATGTGTCAATTACTGGCGGCGCGGGCAACGATTACATTGAAAGCAGAGCACGCAATTCCACAATCGACAGCGGCGACGGACACGATACCGTATCCACTGCAGGCAATGAAGTTTATGTCAGCGGCGGAACGGGCAACGACTCAATCAATACGTCGGGCACAGATGTTACCGTTTACGGCGGCGATGGCACGGATGAAATTATTTGCCACGGAAGCAACTCCTTTGTTGACAGTGGGTCAGATAATGACGTTATTTACAGCGACGATATCAATAGATCCTATTATGGAGATGCGCGTTATATCAACGTCACTCTCAACGGAGGCGCGGGCAATGATTACATTTATGCTTTCAGAAACAATTACGGCTCGCTCAACGGCGGCGCAGGCGATGATGTAATTCGAGTTCGGGGCGGCGACAATGTTTCAATAAACGGAGGCGCGGGTAACGATTCTGTTAATCTTGAGAATACAGATTATAGCAACCCTTCAGCCGTCATTGCTTTTTCAGGCGAAGGTTTGGATACCATCACGGGCTTTGGAACAAACGACACGCTGAAAATTGCAGGCTCTTACGCAACACAGGTTAGCGACAACGACGTTATCGTTTCAAGCGGCGCAGGCTCCATTCGGCTCATTGAAGCGTCCAATTTGACGACGCTCAACATCCAAACAGTTCCCGCAGGCTCGTTCGGCGACACGACTTCAACCACGACGACAACAACGCCGTCAACGGGCACAAGTCAAGTCATCTCGAATTACACGGGCGAACCCGTAACCGTCAGCGGATTCATGGGCGCAACTTTCAGCGGCAACAATTTCGTCGTCAATTCGCTGACGGGCACGCTCACGATTGAAAACGTTGCAGACAAAATTATCGACCTTCGCGACGGCGCGGGCAACGAATTCGTCAAAGCGTACAAAGCTTCGGCGGCGGGCATTGTCGACGGGCGCGGCATTTCGGCTTACGAAATCATCGAAGGCTCGTCGGCGGGCATGGATGTTATCTTCGCGGGCGACGGCGGCAGTCAACTTTGGGGCGGCTCAGGCACATCGGCTGATGCTATCGCGGGCGGCAACGGCTCGGACATTTTTATCGGCGGACGTTATCAGGGTGCGGACGTTTTCTACAACGCGTCGAGTGCCGACTTCGTCAACTTGACGGACGCAACGTTAAGCGACATTGTTGCCGCCGTCGAAGTCAACGGAAATATCGCGATCGGTTTCAACACGGGCAATATCGTCACAATCCAAAGCACGGAACTTTTGAGCGCGGCGGTTAATCTTGCCGACGGTTCGTCCTGGCGGTTCAATCACGTCACGAAAGGTTGGCAATCAGCGTAACGTTTCAACGCAGGCAAACCAAAAATCCCTCGGCAAACGTCGAGGGACTTTTTTTGTGTTACAATCTGTGCGGAGGTTGACGACATGATTATCTGTGACGAAACAATTTGCGTTCAATGTTTGGCATGCGTGACCGAATCCGAATTCGGCGGCGTGACGTTTGAGCGCGGGCGAATTATCGTCGACGAAAGCCGTCCCGAAGATTGGCAAAACATTTTCGCGACGTGCCCCGTCGGTGCAATAAAAAAAGTCACCGAAGTGACTTGCAAACATTCAGTTGAGCCGCGTGATTAAAATCTTGCCGATACGCACGCCATTCATTTCGGCGACCTTGAATCGGAAGCCGTTCCAATCGCGCATTTCGCCGACTTTCGGGATGTAGCCGAATTGCGAAGTCAAAAAACCGCCCATCGTTTGAAAGTGATCGCGTTCTTCGTCGGGCAACTCGTCAATGTTGAAACGTTCCTTGAATTCGTCAATGTCGCAAAGACCGTCGACCGTCCAAGAATTGTCTTTGTTGCGCGTGAATTTCTGTTCGGGTTCGTCCTCGGCTGAAGTGTCGACGATTTCGCGCAGGATGTCATCAAGCGTGATAAAGCCGATAACGCCGCCGTATTCGTCGTTGACCATTGCCTCGGACACGCCGCTTGAGCGAAATTTTTCGACGATGCGCAAGGCCTCCATTGTCCGCGGGACGTAAGCCGCTTTTTTTATCAGCGCGGACAAATCGACTTCGCGACCGTCACGAAGCACGGCGTCGAGTAAATCTTTGGCGTAAATCAAACCTTTGCACTCGTCGAGACTGCCCAAGCCGACTGGAAAAATCGTGTGGGGACTGTCCTGCACGATTTTTAAATTTTTTTCGAGTTCGTCGGTCAAGTCAAGCCAAACGATTTTGACACGCGGCGTCATGAGCGAATAAGCCGTTTCGTCGCCGATGTCGAAAATGCGGTCAACCATCTCCTGTTCGGATTTTTCAA
>JAFVBP010000158.1 GCA_017479925.1 Selenomonadaceae bacterium
CTGTGCGACTGCCTCAAGCTCAAGAAATCTTTCGTGCGACATGCTCACCGCCAAAAGATTTTTGTCGATGAATTTTCGCGCCGAAGGGTCGGTTAATCCGACGAAGCAAATTTTTTTCTCGACGAGCGGGTACAACACAACCTGCGCGCAACCCGCACCGAACAAAAGTTTCACGCCGTCGTTGGTTGATGAATCGAAATTCGCCAGCGTGACAAGCCCCGACATTTGATCGGCGTTGACCAAAAAAATCACAACGTCGGGCGTTTCGTCAACAACCGTTTCAAGCGGTTTGAACAGCAGAAATTTTTTTCGCGGCGGCAAACTCTCGACCAGCGCGTTGGACACATTGCAAATGAAATCCCGCGCCGTGTCGGGATTTTTTTTGTAGTGTTCAAAGCGCGTGACCGTCGTCGAACCCGTCGACAGAAAATATTCAATCCAACCGAGCGGATATTTCGCGAAGCCGAGACCTGCGCGTCCGCCAAGACAAGGCGTCGTTTCGGCGGCGAAGGCGGCAACTTTGCCTTTGGCGGCGGCAACCAAACTTGCAATGACGCAACCGCGTTGATTCGGCTTGAAGCGCAAAGCTTTTTCGGGGCACGTGTCCGACTGCACGACGGCGACGGCTGACGTGCGCAATTTGATGAGTTCGGCAATCTTGCTGTTCATGAAAATTCCTCCGTTGAAAAGTTCGCGTTCGGACAATTCGCCCGTATACCGTCGGAACACCAAAAAAATTCCCGCGCAGGTAAAATCTGCTTAACGATTTTACACGCGGAGGTGTCGACATGGAATTTATCGCTTTGATTTTGATGTTCGTGTACTTGTATGCGGGTGACCAAGCGAATTACTACTTGAAGTATCACCTGTTGGGCGTGCGCGCCGAAGTTTACGGCGACACGGGCAATTACCTTCTGTCGCGGTTCATTTGGAGCGCGATTCTTGGCTGGGCGACAATTCCAATCGCCGTGATTCACTACCTGCTGACGAACAAGCAGTAACTGCGGAGGTGTCGGCATGGGCAAGCTGTTCAACCAGTTGAATTTCTTCGCGGGCGTAAGCGTGATTGCCACGACGGCTTTGACGGTGCTGTTTTTCTATAAGTACTCGCAGAGTAAACTTCCGCCCGCTGCCGAAAACGAATCGCAAGCAACGGATAAACTCAGCGACTACTGGTACTTGGGTCTGTTCGGCGCAGAGCTTGTCGGTCAAATCATGGCATCGAAGTCCTTGGACGCGACCGACGCCGTCTTAAGTATCGTCTTTAACGTCGCGGTGAATATCGTCGTGTTTTTCGTCTGCTACAAAGTTTTGGGCGTGGCGGGCATCGACAAGGAAAACCTTTACGCTCGTTGCAAAAAGGCGTTCATGGGGCTTGTGATTTTGTCGATTTCGCTGATGCTTTTGGCGGATTACGCGCTCGACATGCAACCTGCGTCGAATCAAAACGTCCCCGCCGTCAATCAGCAGGTACAAGCCGAATACGTAACGACTTTGAACGGCGAAAACATTTACCTTGACCGCGACAGTTTGATTCGGACGAACAACGTCAACGAGGACGCGGCTCCCGAATTCAAATGCGTTTTGGTCGGTGAGGACGGCACTCGGCAAAGCTGCGAATTCAAAGCACGCGGCATTGTCGTCGTGTATATTGACGGCATCAAGGTCGCCGATTCGGTCGAAAATCCCGACATAGAAAAACTTTACAGTGCCATCGTCAAAAAGTTTCTGTGAGCCGATCAAATCAACAGTTCCGTTTCGCCTAGTTTATGCAAAAGTTCGTTCGTTTGCATGACGGACATTTTCTGTTCGACGGCGAAAA
>JAFVBP010000014.1 GCA_017479925.1 Selenomonadaceae bacterium
CTAACTTGACGAAATTCGTCGCGCTGGATGAAAACGGCGTTGCAAAAGCTGACCGGTTGCCGTCGTATGTCGACGACGTTATCGACGTGCATGTTGAGACCGTCGAGGAAGTCACGACTTTTTACTCGGACAACATGGGCGTCAAAGGCGACGCAATTTCGGCGGGCGAACGCGGCAAGATTTATATCGACGTGGACACAGGCGCGCAATATCGTTGGAGCGGTTCACAGTTTGTGCAGATAAGCGCAAGTCTTTCGACCGCTGACCGAGCCGTAAACGACGCGGACGGCAATTCCATCACGGCGACTTACGCGACCAAAGCTGAACTTTCGGCACTGGCGGACACAATTCCGACGACCGCCTTGACTGTCGGCGACAATCTTTCCGTCGACGCAAACGGCGAAATCAGCTTGACCGCAAACAACGTCACGAGCGCATTGGGCTACACGCCGCTCAGCGAAAGCAACACATTGAGCAACGCGGAAATTGACGCGATGTTCGTATAAAGGAGGACAATTATCATGGCGAAGATTATCGACACTGACGGCTTGGCTTTCTTCAAAGAGCAACAGGACGCCGTCAACGAAAACAAATTCATGAAGAGCGCGGACTTCGTCGACGGCACGGGCACCATTTTGGCGGACAAATTGCCCTTGAATTTCGGCGCGGACGTTGTGGCAATTCACGTCGTCACGATGAACAACCGCACGAAATTTTACCGCGACAAAGTCGACGCCAACGGCAATCACACGACCTGCCCCGCTGAAGTTCAAGGCGAAGTCGGAAAGATTTACATTGACCTCGAATCGGGCAGTAAAGACCATTACGTTTACGACGCGGCGAGCGGCGAATTTACGCTTTTGTCGCCCGAAATCGCGACCGAAGCGGACATCAACGCTATGTTCTGAAAACTGAAAACGGCAGGCGCGAGGATTCGTCTTCGCGTCTGTTTTGTTTAAGGCGGTGAAATCGTGGCAAAAAAAGACGACCTCGGCGACGCCAAAGTTGCGCCCGTCAAAGTCGACGACACGAAAACTTCAGCTGTCCCCGACGACAAAAAATTTAACGCGGCGGTTGAAAATCTTCGCACGGCGCGAAAAGCAATGTGGAATGTGCAATTAGGAATGTGAAATTAATTTTGCGTCAACGATTTCAAATTTCAAATTTCAAATTCCTAATTCCTAATTCCTAATTGCAGTTTTGGCCGGCGTTTCGGAAGACGTGGCGCGCACGATTATGGCAAAAGCCGCGCAACCTCAGCCGTCGCAAAATCCGACCGACAATCCCGTCGATGCGGGCGACCCCGAAAACGTCAAAGTTTCGTATTCGCGTTTCAAAGAGACGCTTGACCAGAAAAACGAATTCGAGCGGGAACTTGCGGCTTATCGCGAACGTTACGGCAGTTTGAACGCGCAACCTCAACCGTCGCAAACTCCGCCGCAGGAAAATTATCAGCAAATTCCGCAACAGCCGCCTCAGCAAGTCGCACCTCCGATTCAAAACATCACCGAAGACTTGATTAAAAATTTTGAGGACGCCATAACTTACGGCGCAAAGCAACTTTCGGGCTTTTCCGACGAACAGGTTGACGAGCTTAATTATTTGGACGACGAAGACCCGCGACTTAAGCAGTGGGAATTCGCAAAAAAAATTGCCGAGAACGCAGTCTACGGCAACTATTTGGCAGCGCAAGCCGCTCAACAGCAGGAATTTCAGCGTCGCGCTTACATGCAGAATCAATCGACTGCGGCTTTCAACGATTACGTTGCCCGACAACAGGCGGCAGACAATTTCGCGGCAGTTCAGCAATTCGCGGCGAACGATTTCTTCAATCAGCAGAGCGACCTCGACAAAAACAAATTGACCCGCGTTGTTCATTGTGCTAAAGTGACTGCTGAAGACATTCACAACGCACGCTGAAGCGCGAGTCAAAACTTTTTCGGTTATTCTAATCGTTTCGGCGTGCAGGGTCAAGCATTTGCGGAGGCGATTATTTTTATGGAAAGCAAACGGAACGCGGCGAAAACTTACGTGCAGGAACATCTTGACGAACTTACGCCTGAAATGCGGGCGGCGGTCGAGGATTTGCTCAGCTTTCTTACGGAAGCGAAAATCGAATACGTCGACGAACGGCATTTGAAGTTCAACAACTTGACGTTTTGCAAAAATGCGGCGGGTTATTATCGGACAGCCATCGCGTTGCACCAATACGTTTGGATTTTTCACAACGGCGAGATACCGCAAGGTTGCGGAATTCATCACGGCGAAGATGGCAAAGAGTGCAACGAGATTCACAACTTGACGATGAAAACGAATTCGGAGCACGCGACGTGGCACAACACGCACGACTTCATTACGGTCAAATGCACGAACTGCGGCAAGGAATTTCAGACGCGCAAAGCCAATCGCGGCAAGCACCGATTTTGTTGTGAAATTTGCAAAAACCAATTCGACAGCAGAACGTATCGAAAACCGTTGCGCGAAAAAACGTGCGTCATCTGCGGCAAAATTTTTCTCACACGCACGGAAAACGCCAAGACATGTTCAAGACCGTGCAGACACACTTTGGTCGGCATAACTCGACGCGAACGTAACGCCGCTCGAAAGTCTGACAAATAACCGCATTGTTTACGGCGGCTAGGCAACAAGTGAAGGCACTATCGGCGCGTCCGACACGTTCAGCACCGCGCTTATCGTCAGAGCAAAACGAATTGCCCTTGCGGACGAAAACACCATGGTTAAGCCGATTATGATTAACGGTCTTGAAACTTACATCATGGTTATCGACCAGTGGCAAGCCCGCGACTTGAAGAACGACCAAACTTGGATTGAAGCGCAACAATACGCCAATGTTCGCGGTAACGACAACCCGATTTTTTCGGGCGCACTCGGCGTTTACGACGGCGTTGTCCTTCACCAATGCAATCGAATTCAACGCACGGAAACGGGCTCCGGCGGTACGAAAGTCGGTCACGCGCTTTTCCTCGGCAGACAAGCGGCAGTGTTCGCAGTCGGCACGCAACCGACGTGGAACGAAAAAACGTTCGATTATGGCAATAAAATCGGATTCGAGTTCGGCAGAATTTTCGGTATAAAGAAAACACAATTTAAATACGACGGCACGAATCAAACCGACTTCGGCTGTATTAACGTCTTGACTGCCTCGGAAGATGACCCGTCTTGATTTGGGGTGATTAGCTATGGCGAAATATCTTGACCAAAACGGCTCAAGGCGACTCGTCGACAACGTCAAAACTTCGCACAGCGCGCTCAATACCAAAATCAACAGCGAAATGGTTGCGCGTCAAAATTTCGCGGCGAACGTGACAGATTCAATTTCCGCGCTTGACGGCAAGATTGACGCGGCGGCGGCGGATTTAGTTCAAACCATTGCGGTAGACGGTTCGACGCTTTCAATCACGAGCGGCGCGGGCACGACCGACACTTATTTGATTCAAGACACGACTTACGACCTTGCAACGACGACCAACGCCGGCTTGATGAGTGCATCCGAAAAAAGCAAACTCGACGGGCTTAGTGCATTTGAATTGCCGACGGCTTCGACTTCGACCAAAGGCGGCGTGAAAATCGGCAACGGTCTTGCAATGAACGGCGACACGTTAAACGTCACGCTTTCGGTCGGCGGCACAAACTCGAACAATTTCACCGAACAGGTAACTTTGAGCGGCGGTTTCGTCTCCAAGTCAGTTGCGAGTGATTTAAGTTATTCGTCAATCACCGCGGGCAATGCTTCAATCAACGTAGCAGGAGCTTCACTTAGCGGCAATCCAACATTTACGGGCAAACCGACATTAAGCGGCGGTTTTGTTGCAAAATCCATTGAAGGTTATTTGAATCACTCATCAATCGACGCATGGTACGCTTCAATCGATTTAGATAGCTCTTCAATCTATGCAACCGATGTTTTAATCGACGCAAGCGGCACAATCAGCGGCAGTCCGATATTTACGGGCAAACCGGAATTCAACGGCGGCTTTTTTGCCAGTTCCGTTCGGAGCGATTTGTCGAACGCCACAATCAAAGCTACAAGTGCTTCAATCAACGCTCGGAATGCTTCAATCAACGCGTGTGGTGCTTCAATCGATGCGGGGGTTTCTAATAACTTCGTCTCAAATCCTAACGCGACAATTTTAGGCAACCCGGAATTCAGTGGCAACCCGAACTTTAGCGGCAATCCGACGTTTACGGGGTACGTGACTTTCACCGAGCCGATTTATATCGACAACACCGGTTCGACGGTCAAAGGTGCGCTCTGCTTTGACGTTGCGAACAATCTTCCGCGTTTGAAAGTGCGCATGAACGGCGTCGATTACATTTTCAACTGCGACACATCCGTTACGTCAGGAAGCGGGTGATTTTTATGGATTTCAGTTGGCTTGAGCAGGCGGCGCAACTCACGATTGTCCTGAGTTTTTGCGGCGTGTTATTTAACTATGTCGTGATTCGTCCGCTCAACGATTCGATTCGGCGTTTGGGCGACGCCATCGACAATCTCCGTGAAGACCTGAAGCAAAACAAGGAACAGCTCAATCGACTTCGCGGCGAAGTTGACGAAATTAAATACGCGCTCCAAAAGGCTCACGACCGCATTGACGAATTCTTGAAAAAGGAGGCGTCTCACATTGGCACGGCTTGACTTGGTGTTAATTTTCGGTTTGTTTGCGGCGTTCGTTTTGAGCATTTGCGGCTTTCAAAGCGACGACTTGACTTTGGGTTGGTGTATGCTTTGCGTTACGATTTTGTTCGCGGCGTTGAACGTCATCAACCTTTTGATTGACATTCGCAGTGAGTTAAGGAGGCGACGATATGGGCTGGGATACGGATAAAATTCTCGGCACGGGCTTGATTGCCACGCTGATTATATTTATTGTCGGGCAATTTTGCGCGTTGTTGTGCGGTTGCGAAACGTTGCCGATGGAAATTGGCGGAACGATCGTGACCGGGCTTGTCGGTTACATGGGCAGAAGTCTTGCCGAAAAAATCAAGCAAAATCCGCACGAAGGC
>JAFVBP010000159.1 GCA_017479925.1 Selenomonadaceae bacterium
TTCGTACGTGACGCGGTTAATCGCGCCCGTCGTGAGTTTTTCGAGCCGAATGATGTAGTCGATCGCGGGGTTGAAAGTTACGGTGTAAATCATTTCCGTTCCTCCTTGCCAAAAATTGATTGAAAATTCGACGCGATTATATAACACAGTCGACGGCTTTTCAAGGCGACGGCTTTTATGCTTGAAGATTTTTTATCAGGAAGATGTCGCCGACTTGTCCGAGCGGCGGTTCGACATAATTCACGCCGACGAGAATATCTTTTATCGGGTAAATCTTTTCGTTGCCCGTGCGCAAGAATTCTTGAATCGTGATGAAGTGACGATAGCCGACGGTAGCAAGAAATTCGATCAGCCGTTCGAGCAAGCCCGAATTTTTCCACGCGCCGAGGTTGCACTCCACAAAGAGCGGCGCAGACGTTTGAGCAAGCAGATTTTTCGCGCCGAGCAAAACTTGAGCCTCGAAACCTTCGGTATCAATCCAAATATATTTGACTTCGGCGGGCGAAATGTCGCTTTCGGCAAGCAGGTAATCGAGCGGCGCAATTTGAATCGTTTCGGTCGGACGGTCACCTTCGCACAAAAATCCGTTGCAAGCCGGGTTTGTCGGATCCCTGTACATTGACAGCGTGTCGAATTTGTCGCCGAGACCGCAGTTGACGAGCGTCGCACGATTGTCAAGGTCGTTCATAATCAGATTGACGCGCAGGAGTTTAAAGTTTTCGGCGTCAGGTTCCACGGCGAACAGTTTCAAACGCGGTGCAAGTTTCTGCAGGAAGTAAACGCCCGTCGTGCCGATGTTCGCGCCCAAGTCCAGAAAATAACCGTCGTCGTCGTCGACGCCGTAGAATTTTTTCGTCAGCGCGTGAAAAGCTTTCATCTCGTCCGCCGCATAATTTTTCCGGTCAAGGCACATTAACGCAAGCGTGTATTCGTCCGCGGAAGTTGCGACGTAATTAAGACCTTCGACGGTGCAAACGTTGTATTGGTGCCACTTTTTGTGATTGACGAAATTCAGCCAACGAAAAACTTTTTCGGCGGGTTCTTCTGTCGGGTTGAGTAACAGGTAAGCCGCCGCGGGATGATCAGTCCAACTCAAGGCGGTCGTCGCGAAAATTATGTTATCCGTCGGAACGTTCATTGCCCGCATCGTCGACAAAATTTCGTTGAACACGGCTTGCGAATTGTCGTCGTCGAAAATAAAGACGTAATCCCAATCGCCGCGCATGATGAATTCGGCTTGATCGGGGTCGTCGGGCTTGAGCGTGCGAACAATCTGCGCGACGTTCGGGCGAAGAAAATTTTCGCACCAGGTTGAACTTTGACCCGTGTAATCCCAAAGCACAAGTTTAATCATGAAATCGCCTCCAAATCGATAACTGAAAAATTTTGCGACAGCTCAAAATTCAATGCCCGCTTGAGCCGCAATGCCGCGTTGGAACGGGTGCTTGACGAGTTTCATTTCGGTAACCAAGTCGGCGGCGTCGACAAGCTCCGGCAAAGCGTCGCGTCCCGTGAAAACCAGGTGCAACCGTTGCGGACGAATTTTCAGCAGCTCCGAAATTTGCGCCGCGTCGACAAGCCCGAATTTCACCGCGTAATTGATTTCGTCGAGGATGATTAAATCCCACGCGCCCGACGAAATTTCGGCACGTGCCAAGTCGACGGCTTCACGCGCAGCTTTGAGTTGGTCGGCGAAATTTTCTTCGGTGACGAAACCGAGTCCGCATTGTTTGATTTCGACGCCCAAAGTTTTCAGCGCGACGAGTTCGCCCGAAAGTTTGCGTCCCTTGATGAACTGCAGAATCAAAACTTTCAAGCCAGCGCCGAATGCCCGAATTGCCAAACCGAGCGCGGCGGTCGTTTTGCCTTTGCCGTCGCCCGTGTGCACGATTACAAGTCCGCGTCTGTCCACAATGAAAACCTCCGTGAAGAAATTTTCGGCATTGTATCACGAAAACGGCAAGTGTGTTATAATCGTCGAAAACTTTTCGGAGGCGGTTTCATGGCGGGCAACAAAACTTTAAATTCGGCGTCACGTGCGAAGAAAGACGAATTCTACACGCAACGCGGCGACATTGAAAGCGAACTTAAGCATTACCGAAATCATTTCGCGGGCAAAACCGTCCTGTGCAACTGCGATGACCCGTTCGAGAGTCAATTTTTCTTTTACTTCGCGGTGAATTTCAATTTCCTCAAGCTCAAGCGTTTAATCGTCACGAGTTATCGCGGCTCACCCGTGCAAGGCAACCTGTTCAATCCCGTGCAAGACGACCGCAAGCCCGTTTACAAAGTCGAAATCAATCGCATCGACAAAGACCCGTTCGATTTTGACGACGTTACCGAAATGATGCACGAATTGAAAGCCGCACTCGGAAAAAATTCTTCGGCGACCGTCAACGAAAATACTTTGGCGTTGCTCGACGGCGACGGAGATTTTCGCTCGAAAGAATGCGTCGCGCTGCTCAAACAAGCCGATATTGTCGTGACGAATCCGCCCTTCAGTCTGTTTCGCCAATTCGTCAAGCAACTGGTCGACAACGACAAAAAGTTTCTCATTGTCGGGAACATCAACTGCATAACGTACAAAGAAATTTTCCCGCTTATCATGCAGAATAAAGTTTGGCTCGGCTACGGCATGGGACGCGCAATTTCGGGTTTCATTGTACCCGACAATTATGAACTCTACGGCACGGAAGCTCGCGTCGAAAACGGACAACGGATTGTTGCAACGAATCAATGTTTGTGGCTGACGAACCTTGAACACGACAAACGCAACCGCAAAATCGATTTGACAAGCTCGTATGAAGAAACGCCCGAAAAATTTCCGCGCTACGACAACTACGACGCGATTGAAGTTTCCAAAACGCTCGACATCCCCGAAGATTATTTCGGCGTCATGGGCGTCCCGATTACTTTCCTCGACAAGTACAATCCCGAACAGTTTGAAATTATCGGCGCAACTGAAAGCGAAGGCACGGGCTTTTCAAACGGTCTGTGGCACGACGATTCGCAATTCAAACAGGCAACAATCGACGGCAAAAAAATTTACAAGCGCATTTTTATTCGGAGGCGCGATTATGGAAATTGAACTGCACGAAGTCACGGTCAGGCAGATTTTTGACGGCTACGAAAATCACGGCGAAAACGAGGGAGGTGTCTTCGGCTACGGCGGCAAGCTCGACATTCGCCCGCCGTATCAGCGCAATTTCATTTATAACGACACTCAACGCGACGAAGTTGTTCGCACCGTCAAAAAAAATTTCCCGCTGAACATCATGTACTGGATTCTTCATGACGACGGGACTTTTGAGGTTATGGACGGGCAACAGCGCACCATTTCGATTTGCGACTACGTGAACGGCGATTTTTCGGTCGACGGGCATTATTTCCACAGTCTGTCAAAAAATTTTCAGCAAGCGATTTTGGATTACAAGTTGATGGTGTATTTTTGTTACGGCGACGACGACGAAAAACTTGCGTGGTTCAAAGTCGTCAACATTGCCGGCGAAAAACTTTTGGATCAGGAAATTCGCAATGCAACTTATGCAGAAAAGTTCGTCAACGAAGCGCGTTCGTATTTTTCGCAAAGCAACTGCGCGGCGTATCGTTTGGCGAAAAATTACGTCAGCGGCGACCCGATTCGGCAAGACTTTTTGGAGACCGCACTCAAGTGGATTGCCGACGCTCAAAATTGTTCGATTGAAGATTACATGTCCGCGCACAAGTTTGGCGACGCTGAAGAGCTGAAAAAATATTTTCGTGACGTGATTAAGTGGGTCAAAAAAGTTTTTCCGAATTTGCGCGTCAAGCTAATGAAAGGTTTGAAGTGGGGCATTTTCTACAACGCGCACAAAGACGACGCTTTGAACGCGACGGAACTTGAGCAAAAAATTTCGCGGCTGATTAAAGACAAGGAAGTCACGAACAAGCGCGGCATTTACGAATATCTTTTGACGGGCGACGAAAGCAAGTTGAGTTTGCGGCAATTCGACGACGACATAAAGCAAGAAGTTTACGAGCAACAACGGGGAATATGCGCGAAATGCGGCAAACATTTCGAGGAAGCTCAGATGGAAGCCGACCATATCAAGCCGTGGAGCCAAGGCGGCAAGACCGTAATTGAAAATTGCCAACTGCTTTGCAAAAACTGTAACCGCAAAAAATCCGACAAATGAGCATTTTTCAGCCGCTCACTTCGAGCGGCTGAATAATTTCGCCGACTTCTTCGCACAAAAAATTCGCGGCGGTCAGATCGTTCAGCTCCGTCAAAAAACTTTCGACATCGGCGGGCAACAGCAAAACTTCCGTCGTCACGACATCGGCATAATCGGTGTTCGCGACGCGGATTTTTTTGTTGCGCAGAAAGTTTTCGACCGTCGCCAAAAAGTTGTATTCGAGCGTCAACGAAAGTTTGCGAAAGGCAGTCATCTCGACGATTTTTGACGCCGCGACAGCCAAAGCCGCCGTGTGCGAATAAGCGCGAATCAGCCCGCCCGCGCCGAGTTTGATGCCGCCGAAATATCGCGTGACGACAGCCGCGCAGTCCGTGAGCGAATTTTTCTTGAGCGTCTCCAAAATCGGGTTGCCCGCAGTGCCGCCGGGTTCGCCGTCGTCGTTGGATTTTTGTTTGTCGCCGCGTTCGCCCAAAATCCACGCGCTACAGTTGTGCGTCGCGTCGAAATATTTTTTCTTGACGGCTTGAACGAATTCGCGAGCACCGGTTTCGTCGTCGACGTGCCGAATGTGCGCCAAAAATTTCGACTTGTTGACTTCGTAAGCCGCGCCGAAAATTTCACCGTCCGCGACCGTCCGAAAATTTGTCATGTCGTCACCTCACAGCAAAAAATCTGCGAAAACTTCGTTGCCGAGTGCCATGCCGCGTGCCGTCAAAAAAATTCTGTCGCCGTCAATCGCCAACAAGCCGCGTTGAAGATTTTTTTCGACGACCGAGCCGAACACGTCAAAAATCTGCGCGCCGAAATTTTTAGCGAACGTCGAAGCGGAAATGCCGTCGACCGTGCGCAGTCCGAGGAAACAAAATTCTTCCATTGCGGCTTGACGGGTGACAATTTCCTCGACCGTCGAAACGTCTTCGCCCGCGAAAATTTTTTTGACGTAAGTTGACGTGTCGCGGATGTTCGACGTGCGAATTTTGCCGTCAAAGCCGTGCGCGCCCGCTCCGAAGCCGAAATATTTTTTGCCCGTCCAGTAGCCGAGATTGTGGCGACTCTCGAAACCTGCGGCGGCGAAATTGCTGATTTCGTAGCGGCGAAAACCGACCGTCGGCAAAGTTTCGGTGATGAATTCGTACATGTCCGCGCAAAGATTTTCGTCGACCGTCACGCCGTCGGAAAAAAATTTCGTGCCGGGTTCGACTTCAAGCCCGTAAATCGACACGTGTTGAACGCCCGAATTTTTGACGCGGTCAACGTCGCGGCGAAGACTGTCAAGCGTCTGCGTCGGCAAGCCGTACATTAAATCGATGCTGACGTTGCCGAAAAATTTTTCAGCCGTCGAAATCGTGTCAAGTGCCGTTTGCGAATCGTGAAGCCGCCCGATAATTTTAAGTAGCGCGTCGTCGAAAGTCTGAACGCCCAAACTTAAACGATTGAAGCCGAGCGACCGAAGTCCGCGCAGAAAATTTTCGTCGACGGTTGACGGATTCGCCTCGATTGTGACTTCCGCCCGTTCGTCGACGTGAAAATTTTTCGTGAGCGCGTCAAAAATTTTTGCAAGTTGGGCAAGCGTCAAAGTCGTCGGTGTACCTCCGCCGAAGTAAATCGTTTCAACTTGCGACAAATCAGCGCGACGGTTAATTTCACGCGTCAAAGCCTCGACGTAAGAATTTTTTTCCGCGTCACTGCCGACCGCCGAATTGAACGCGCAGTAATTGCACTTCCGCACGCAAAACGGCACGTGAACATAAATCATCGAATCGCCTCTGAATTAATTTGGAATTAAATTATGCATTGCGCATTACGCATTACGCATTAAAAAAATCCCCGACGAATCGGGGACGAAAACTTTCACGGCAACGCGATACCTTTTGCCTCAACGTCCGCGTGCAACAACGGCATTTTCGTCAGCAACGTTTTAATCAGCCGATCGTGAATCGGATTTTTTATGTTCGAGTGGTAATGCGACGGCGTGAGCGTGCCTTCGCCCGAATAAAAGTTCGGCGCGTCGAAAACAATTTGCCCGTCGCGCACGTCGAAAATCGCGTACACGGGTATCAAATGCGTGTCGCCCTGCCAGATACCGAGCTTGTCGTCGACGGTGTCACTTTGGCGTTGCGTCGCCATGACGAACATCAGCGGCGCGAAGTCACCGTCCTTGCTGCGCCTCGTGTAGAAGTTGTAGAGCCGTTGATCAAACTTGACGAACGCACCGGTATTGGCATCCGCGTCAAACGGCATGAAGTAAAGTTCGCTGTCGTTACGAATCAGCATGAGAATTTGATTTTCGCCTTCGACGTAGCCCGCCGCCAACGGCTCAAACTTTGATTCTGCCGCCGCGCAGGTTGAAGCCGTCAACAAAATCAGCGCGAACGTTACGAAAAATTTTTTGATGAACATGTCGAGATCTCCTCAAAATCTGTTTTCGCGACCGGCTTTAAGTCGAGCGAGATTTTCACGGTGACGCCAAACGATTAAGACCGCCGCCGCCAA
>JAFVBP010000160.1 GCA_017479925.1 Selenomonadaceae bacterium
ATCCGCCGACGAAAGATTTTCCGTCAACAGCAAATAAGCCGTGTCGTTCGCGAAAGTTTGCCGTTCGTTGAATTTGCGCAGGAAATTTTTGACGGCTTCGTCGCGTCCCAAAATCAGCAGGTAAAACGGGCGATAACGGTTCGGGTCGTCAAACGAATTGTAATTAAATTTCGCCGCGCTCAAGCCCACGTCGAAAATTTCACCTGCGAACGGATTGCGAATCCCGACGACGGCAACCGTCAAATGAGCGGCAAAAAATCTTTCGCGAATCTTTTGCGCGACGAGTGACCAATCCGAATCGCTCTCGAACAAGTCCGTGACGATAACCGACAGGCGCGACGTGTCCGCACGGGCAACGACATTGGCGACGGAAGTTATCGCTTCGACGTAAACATCGGGCGCGGCGAATTGTCGGTGACTGCGACCGTCAAGCGCGTGAATTCCTTCGCCGAACGCGAAAAAATTCACCGTGCCGAAATTGCCGCACATGTCGCCCAAAACGTCGGGCAGCGTCACGTAAAAATTATTGACGGGCAAGGTCGTAAAACCGCGCATTGAAACCGTCGCGTCGAAGTAAATATCCGTGTCGAATTTGTCCGCCGAAGTCTCAACCGTCACGGGCAACGTCGGCACGGATTGAATTTTGTTGCCGCAACCGCCGCAGATTAAAATCGTCGCGCAGATTATCAGCAAAAGTTTCCGCATCACATTTGCTTGACGGGAATCGGACCGCGTGACAGGGCAATCGTGCCCGTACGCGCAATCTCGACAATTTCGTAATCGCTCAAAACTTCGCAGATGGCGTCGATTTTGTTTTGGCTGCCCGTCAACTCGATAACGACATTTTCGCTGGTAATGTCGACAATCTGCGCACGGAAAATGTCAACGACGCTGACCAGGTCGGCGCGGGTCTCCTTCGACGCACGAACTTTAATCATGACGAGTTCACGCTCAATCGACGGAAACTTACTCAAGTTGACGATTTTAATCACGTCGATTAACTTGCCAAGCTGATTGACGACTTGATCAAGTTCATTTTCGGATTCGACGCTGACGACAATGTTAATGCGCGTGACGGACGGCTCTTCGGTGTAGCCCGCGGAAATTGATTCGATGTTGAAAGCGCGGCGACTGATTAAGCCCGACACGTGCGTCAAGACGCCGGGTTTATTTTCGACAAGAACGGCAAGAAAATATTTCTGCATGACGTTCACCTCCGTTAATCCAAAACCATTTGGTCAAGCCGACGACCGCCGGGCACCATTGGCAAAACGTTTTCTTCTTCGGGGACGAACACGTCAATCAACGCCGCGCCTTTCGAGTAAAAAATTTCGGGCAAGTCCGCCGAAAGTTCTTCCGCCTTCGTGAGCCGAAAACCGCGCATGCCCATTGCGTTGGCGATTTTGACGAAGTCGCGCTTGCATTTGAGTTCCGACGCCGAGTAGTGGTGATTGTAAAACAGCCGCTGCCACTGCCCGACCATGCCGAGTATGAAATTGTGCACGATGACGATTTTGATGTCGATGTCGTGGTCGGCAACCGTCGCAAGCTCCTGAATATTCATCATGATTGAGCCGTCGCCCGTGATAAGCACGACGTTTTTGTCGGGGCAGGCAAGTTTCGCGCCCATAGCCGCGGGAAGTCCGTAACCCATTGTGCCGAGACCGCCCGAAGTCAAAAATTGCCGAGGCTTGCGCACCTTGAAAAATTGAGCCGCCCACATTTGATGTTGCCCGACGTCCGTGACGGCGATTGTGTTGTCGTCGCACAAATTGCTGATTCGGGTGATAAGCGCACCGGGCTTAATCGCGTCGCCGTCGTCCGTCCAGCCGAAAGGATGTTCGCGACCTTTTTCGACGGCTTGAATTCGCCACGCGGAAAATTTTTCGGCGAAATTCGTCGACGAACGTTCAAGTTTGTTGAGCAACATTGGCAACGATTGACGCAAGTCACCGACAACTTTCAAGTCCGCGTGAACGTTTTTGTTGACTTCGGCAAGGTCAAGCTCGAAGTGAACGATTTTCGCGTTCGGAGCGAAATCTTTGACGCGTCCGGTCACCCTGTCGCTGAAACGCATGCCAATCGCCAACAGCAAATCGCAGGATTGAATCGCCATGTTTGCGCCGTAAGAACCGTGCATGCCCGCGAAACCGAGATAACCGCTGTTGTCCGCGTCAAGGCAACCGAGACCCATTAAAGTTGACGTTGACGGGCAGCCGAGTATGTCGACAATCTTGCGCAAGTCATCGGAAGTTTCGGACAGCGTCACGCCTCCGCCGACGAAAATCAGCGGGCGTTGACTGGCTTCGATCGCCTTGACGACTTCGTCAACGGCACTTTCGGTGACGGGATATTTGCCGCTGTAGCCGCGCAGATTAACTTTTTCGGAATACATGAAATCAAATTCGGTATTG
The DNA here is from genome assembly GCA_017479925.1 of Selenomonadaceae bacterium. Classification (GTDB taxonomy): domain Bacteria; phylum Bacillota; class Negativicutes; order Selenomonadales; family Selenomonadaceae; genus Quinella. The sequence continues at coordinate 2,415 of JAFVBP010000160.1, forward strand.
AACACGTCGGCGGCAATGTCAATGCACACGGGACCGGGACGACCCGTTTTCGCGATAAAAAACGCTTCCTTGACGACGCGAGGCAGTTCTTCGACGTTTTTGACCAGATAATTGTGCTTGCTTATCGGCGTGGTGATGCCGCTGACGTCGACTTCCTGAAACGAATCTTTGCCGATTGCGTGATTGGCAACCTGACCCGTGATGCAAACCAGCGGTATCGAATCCATGTTCGCCGTGGCAATGCCCGTGATTAAATTCGCCGCACCGGGACCTGAAGTCGCGAAGACAACGCCGACTTTGCCGCTTGCCCGTGCGTAGCCGTCCGCCGCATGAACCGCGCCTTGCTCGTGACCCGTCAAAATGTTGGGGAACTTCATCTTGTAAACTTCGTCGTAAAGTTTGAGCACGACGCCGCCGGGGTAGCCGAAAACCAGTTCGACGCCTTCTCGTTTGAGGCTCTCAAGTAAAGCCCGCGCACCGTTCATTTTCAAAGCTGTAACCTCCCAAAAATTACTGCCGCAGATTATACAACGAACGAACGCGCTTTGACAAAAAAATTTCATTAGCATTGACGACAGCCGACGAGCGTTATCGCCGTGCCGAAATCATTACGCATTTCGCATTACGCATTACGCATTAAAAAAAGCCCGGTCGCTTTGAAAGCGACGGAACAATTGGTGTCACCCGCAACCGCCCGACAACTTTGACGTTATCGCCGTGCCGAATTCATTACGCATTTCGCATTAAAAAAAGCCCGCTCACGAATGAACGAGCCGAAAAATAATTACTTGCTCAAAATTCGCGGATAACTTTATCGTCGCGCCCGACCAAAAGTTTTTTGCCGTCGTTGCCTTCGGAAATTTTCCCGATTAACTTGCCGTCCGCGTCGAAAATATTTCCGTCGGCAATATCGATTGTATATGTGAAGCCGTCCGTCAACCGAACGTGTTCAAGATTTTTTTCGCGGTCAAAAGTTATGTAACCGATTCGACGCCCCGATTCTTCTTCGATAACGGCGTTCGTATCGTCAAGGTATCGGATTGCTTGCGTTGAGCCGTCTCGATTGCGAAATTTTAAAAGCTTGCCGGCAGAATATATCGCGCCGGCGGTTGTCGACAAAACGGAAGCCTCTATCGCGTGTGAAAAAGGCAAAACTTGTTCCGCCGCACGTCCGACAATCATGTCGTTAAGGTCAATGTCCGCGAATTTTAATGCGTTTGTGACTTCGGGCGGTGCAACGGTGGAAGCCACGTCGGCATCGGCATCAACATCGGCGTCAAAAGTATCCGACAACGAGCCGTCGAAAATTTCATGCCCGTTAATTTTAATTTTGAGGAACGGCAAGATAATCGAAATCACAATCAGCGGCGTAAGACCCATAATCAACAACGCACGATTCGTGTCGTAGCCGTGAGAGTAAAGCCACGAAAATTTTCTGTTCAAGCCGCGTGTCAAAAATATCGCAAGCACGCCCGCGATTATCAAGCCTGTGAACGAACCGTAGCGAGTTGCATCGGCAGAAAAAATTCCGCCAATCATCATGACAAAGCCCGCGCCGCTTGCCTTGAACAACAAAGCGTTTGCAACCACGACGAACAGATACACGCCGTAAGTATAAAGTCCCGCGACAAGTGCCCGCCAATTTTGAATCAGAAACTTTGCGCGCAACAGCAACATCACGACGAACAAGCCCGTAAAAATTACTGCCGTCGGCGGGAAAAATATTTCCAGAATCAACGTCAACACGAAAGCGATTATCGTCGTGATTATCATCGTGTCGAGAATTTTAAATACCGAAACCAAAAAGAATCCGAACATGAACAAGACGCCGAGCCACAGTGAATGTTTGAACAGCGCGAACGTCAGCGTCAAGCCCCAAATCAGCAAGAAAACATAATGTTTGGCGGTGACTTGTTTGGTCAAGTCCAACACCTCCTCAACGTCTTCTGCGCGCTACGGCATCCAACAAATCCAAGTCAAAAAGACCGACGATAAGCTCCAATATGTCGAAAATGTGGTAAATCAAAAATGCCAACACCGCGAAACCCAAGACGCCCGCGAAAAAATTTTCGACTTTCTCGATAAAAGTCGGCTCTTCGCCCGTCAAGCGTTCCCAAAAAGTTCTGCGGCGGAAAAAAGAATCGTCGTCCGATTTTGAGCCGCCGAACAAAGACATCAGCCCGATAACAATCACAATCCCGACGATAAGCGGCATAAGTCGACACCTCCCCGCAAAAATTCTGCGACGCCGATTGTAAAAAAAAATTTCCGCCGCGTCAGGTACCGCGCAGGTATCCTCGACGAAAAAATTTCAGTCGGTTATGTCAAACCACGTGCTCCAATAAGTTTCGTCGGATTCGGCACCGTCGCCGCTCAAACGAATTTGTATGTACGCGGAAGTATTCGCCCTGTCGGACACGGTCATCAGGTTGAACGGAATGACAACGTCGGTCGCTTCGTCGACGCCGAGCGCGGGCAAAGTTTTCGTTTCGTTGACTTTGTGAGCGTTTTCGCCCCAATTCTGCCCAAGAATAAATTTCACCGTCGGATTGAGCCAAACGCGTCCGCTGTCGTTGACGATGTGCAGTCGCGCTTGAGTTTGTCGCCACTCGTCGCGGGAAATTTTTATCGGCTTGCCAACGTGCTCAAATTGATTGAACGGCGACTCGTTCAGGAAAAATTCCGTCTTGATGAAACCCGAATAATTTTTCGGCGGCGTGACAGGCGACGGTTGTTCTTCGACGGGCGGCAGTTGAAAATTGTTTCGCGGCGTGACGGCTTGACTTTCGGGCAACGGCGGCAAGCTGAATTCGGTTTGCGTCGGCGTGACGATTGTCGGGAATTTGAATTCGTCAACCTGCGCGGGAATTTTTTCGTCGGGAAGTTTTGATTCGACGACGGGCGACGGTTGTTCGACGACGTGCGGAATTTCTTCGACGGACGTGACAGGTTCCGAAAAATTTTCGTCGCGGTTGAGATGTTGCGCGTTCACGAACAGGACAATCGCCGCCGTGAAGATTGTCGCCGTTAAAAATTTTTTGTGACGCGACTTTTCGACGGTCAACGCAATTTTGTCGTCCGCTTCGACGGTCAACGCGGCTTTGAGTTCGTCGACGTTTTGGAAACGATCTTTCGGATCCAATTTCGTGCACTTGTCCAAAATCGTTTCGAGTTGCCCGCGCAGATTGTTGCCGAGCAAAACTTTCATCGTGACGCCGAGCGAAAAAATATCGCTGCGTTCATCGGTCTGCATATAACCGTGTTGTTCGGGCGGCGCGTAGCCTTTCGTGCCGAAAGTATGCGTGTCGGCATTTTTGTCGAGCTTGAAAATCCGCGCCGCGTCGAAGTCAATCAGCCGAATTTTGTCGCCCTGCAAAATCAAATTCGACGGCTTTATATCGCGGTGAATGATTTTTTGCGCGTGAAGTTCGGCAAGCCCGTCGCACATTTGCAACAAAATTTTTCGCGCTTCGGCTTCGGACAGGAAATCTTGCCGTTCGAGCCGCTCAATCAGATTTTCACCGTGAATAAATTCTTCGACAATAACGGTATCCGTGTCGTCCTCCGCGCACAAAAAAACTTTCGCGGGCAACGTGAACCGGAATTTTTTCAACGCGTCGTAAGGCAAACCCGTCAAATTCACGTGCTTGATGATGACGATTTCGCCGCTTTGACGATTTCGCGCAAGCCAAACTTCGCCGCGATCGGATTGTTTCAGCCGTTCGAGCTTATCAAAAGCAAATTCGAGATATTGCGCAACGTCTTTTTTCATGGTCGCCTTGCCTTTCGTGAGATTTCGCGCTAATATCTTACAAAAATTCGGAGGTCGACACAATGCCCGACAAAGACACCGCCCAACTTGAAAACGAACTTCGCGACGCCAAAGACGTTGAAAATTTTTTGTCGGCGAACGCGCAAAATCTTCGTGAGTTCACGCTCAAAGAATATCTGCGCAAGTTGCTTGCCGAAAAAAATTTGTCACAGGCGCAGGTGATTCGCGATTCACAGCTCGACGAAGGTTACGCCAAAAAAATTTTTCTCGGAAACACGATTCGCCCCGCACGGTCAAAAATTTTGTCGCTCGCCGTGGCAATGAACTTGTCGCCGCGGGAGACCGATTATCTTTTGTACTACGCGGGTCACGGCAAATTGTACGCACGCAACGCCTGGGACGACGTGATTACCTTCGCGCTGACGAATCACAAAACCGTTGCCGAGACGAACGAACTTTTGACGAACTTGCAACTTGAGCCGCTGCTTGGCTAAAAAAAATCCCCGCCGTTGATGACGGGGATTTTTTATTTTCGGTAACGTCACGTTGCCGACGGACAAACTTTCGACAGCGGACAAACGTCGCATTTCGGTTTGCGCGCCGAACAAATTTCGCGACCGTGCCAAATCAACCAGTGATGCGCGTCCGACCATTTTTCGCGTGGAATTACCTGTTGCAAGCCGAGTTCAACTTCGAGCGGCGTCTTACCTTCGGCAAGCTTTAAGCGATTCGACAGGCGGAAAACGTGCGTGTCGACGGCAATGGCGGGCGTTTTGAAGGCGACGCTTGTGACGACGTTGGCTGTCTTTCGACCGACGCCGGGCAACTTGATGAGTTCGTCGAATTCGTGCGGGACTTCGCCGTTGTAACTGTCGAGCAAAATTTTTGACGTGGCGAAGATGTGTTTTGCCTTCGATTTCGACAAGCCGCACGGGCGAATAATTTCTTCGAGCCGCGTTTGACCGATCTGCAAAATTTTTTCGGGCGTGTTTGCCGTCGCGAACAAAACTTGCGTGACTTCGTTGACGCGCTTGTCGGTGCACTGTGCGGACAAAATCACCGCGATTAAAAGCTCAAACGGCGAACCGAATTTCAGTTGCGGGACTGCGCCGCGATAAGTTTCTTCGAGAATCCGAAGTTCTTCGAGTTTGAAGTTAGCGTTTGTTTCCACGGTAAAAAACACTCCGACCTTTGCTGTCTTCGAGCAAAATGCTTTCCTGATTGAACTTTATCAACGCCGCGTCCATGATTTTTTTTATCGAATCAATTGGCGTGTCAATGAAAACGTAAACCAAAGATCTTTCGTGAATTATGTTGCCGCCGTCGTCGCGATAATATCCGTCCACAGCCCAAACCGTGTAGCCGTCGACGTACTTAATGCAAATTTCGTGCATTTGTTCGCGAATCGTTTCGGTGGGAATTTCCTGCTTGAGCGTGTCTTTGTCGTTCGTGCCGAGATACAGCGTGAATTTCTCCTGCTTTGAAACGGGACTGCCCAAACTTGAAATATCGTTTTTGGCGGCATCGCCCGTCCCGACGAACAAAATCAGCGACAAAAAAATTCCGAAGACAATCGCGAGTAAATTTTTCGTCATGTCAATCACCTTTACAAACCATTTCGAGATACGGCAACTCCTTGAAGCCGAGGTGCTTGTAAACGTTCAGAGCCGCCGCGTTGCCCGCCGACGCCTCAAGTCGAAAAATTTTGTCGGGGTACAGCTCCTTGACGTGGCGGATAAATTTCGTGCCGACGCCGTGACCGCGAAATTCTTCGGCGACGAAAATGTCTTCGAGCCAAATGCATTCGCCGCCGAATTCGGTCGAGTAACCGTGCGCCGTCATGCCGTAGCCGATAATCTGCCCGTCCGCGACGAAAACAAAACCGTCGACGTAAGGCGAACCGCCAAGACAGTTTTCGACGTTCGCCGCGAAAATTTTTTCGGAACCGTCCGTTATGACCGCCGCCGACGTGTAAAATTTGCGCATCATGTCCGTGACAATTTCGGCGTCGTCGCGGTGAATTTTTCTTATAGTAACGTTCATGTCAACTCCCAAAACGAAAACGCCGACGTAAGCAAATCGCCAAGACAGTTTTCGACGTTCGCCGCGAAAATTTTTTCGGAACCGTCCGTAATGACAGCCGCCGACGTGTAAAATTTGCGCATCATGTCCGTGACAATTTCGGCGTCACCGCGTTGCAATTTCAAATTTCAAATTCCTAATTCCTAATTGCAGTTACGGGTGCCGGAATTCGTCCGCCGCGAGCAATGAAGGCTTCCGAACTCCATTGACTTTTGACGGGCACAATCGGGCAGTAACCGAGCAAGCCGCCGAATTCGACGCTGTCGCCGACTTTTGCGTTGGGCACGGGAATCAATCTTACAGCCGTAGTTTTGTTGTTGACGACGCCGATAGCCGCTTCGTCAGCGATAATTCCGCTCAACGTCGCCGCGCTCACGTCGCCCGAAACGGCAATCATGTCAAGCCCGACCGAACAAACGCAAGTCATCGCTTCGAGCTTTTCAATCGACAACGAGCCTTGCTTGACGGCGTTAATCATGCCTTCATCTTCGCTGACGGGAATGAACGCGCCGCTCAAACCGCCGACGTGCGAACTTGCCATCAAGCCGCCTTTTTTGACCGCGTCGTTGAGCAGTGCAAGCGCGGCAGTCGTGCCCGGTGCTCCGCAAGCTTCGAGACCCATTTCTTCGAGAATTCGCGCAACAGAATCGCCGACCGACGGCGTTGGCGCAAGCGACAGATCGATTATCCCGAACGGCACGCCCAATCGACGCGAGGCTTCCTGCGCGACAAGCTGACCGACGCGAGTAATCTTGAACGCGGTTTTTTTGACGGTTTCGGCAATTTCGGTGAAGTTTGCGCCCTTGAGGTCTTCAAGCGCGTGTTTGACGACGCCCGGACCGCTGACGCCGACATTGATGACTTTGTCGGCTTCGCTCACGCCGTGGAACGCGCCTGCCATAAACGGATTGTCCTGCGGCGCATTGGCGAAAATTACCAACTTCGCGCAACCGATAGCTTGACGGTCGCGGGTAAGTTCGGCCGTCCGCTTGATGACTTCGCCCGCTTCACGAACGGCGTCCATGTTAATGCCGGCTTTCGTCGAGGCAAGGTTAATCGACGCGCAAACCAAATCCGTCGACGCCAAAGCTTGCGGAATTGATTCAATCAAAATCCTGTCGCCCGACGTGTAACCTTTTTCGACGAGCGCGCTGAATCCGCCGATAAAATTCACGCCGACAGCTTTTGCGGCACGGTCTAAAGTTTCGGCGACGGGCACGTAACTTTCCGCCTTGCAACTGTCCGCGACGATAGCCACGGGCGTGACGGAAATTCGCTTGTTGATAATCGGCACGCCGTATTCGGCTTCGATGTCTTCGCCCGTCTTGACGAGAAACTCCGCCGAACGCGTGATTTTGTCGTAAACGTTGCGGCAAAAGTCGCGCATGTTCGGATGTGCACAGTCACGCAACGAAATGCCCATGGTTATCGTGCGCACGTCGAGTTTGTTTTCGGTTATCATGCGATTTGTTTCGAGAATGTCTTCAATCGTTATCAAAGCTCACACCTCAAATCTTGTGCATGACGTCGAAGATGTCTTGGTGTTGCGTCTTGATTTCGACGCCGATTGATTCGCCCTGTTCGCGAAGTTTGCGTTGCAGGTCGACGAGCTGAATTTTGCTCTCCGACGCTTCGGCGAACAGAATCATGTTGAAGAAACCGTTCAAAATGTTTTGGTTGATGCTCAAGATGTTGACGTTGTTGTCCGCCAAAATTTTTGTCACGCTTGCGATAATGCCGATTCGGTCTTTGCCGACGACAGTCACGATTAATTTCATGTGCGTGTGCCTCCCGTTGAAAAATTTCGCGGTACAAATTCTGCTTGACGCGCAAAGTTCCTGCAACAAAATTCCGTCGACGCAACCAAAGCGATTGCGACACCGTGAAATATGTATCATGCGGAAATCGGTTGTAAATTGCCCGCAACGTCAATTTTTCCACGGTGTTTTGTAAACCAAACCTGTCGCGAAGCAAGCCGCCGGTGTGCAGTTGATCGCAGGAGTTGGAATTATTGTCGACTCGTCCTGTTGTTGCCTTTTGACGGGCGAAGTTTTATAATCGGCGACGGAGGCTGATTGAGTTGCAAATTCGTATCGCGGGTCTCGTGCCCGAAAGTTTCGTCGACGGCGACGGCATCAGATTCGCGATTTTCATGCAAGGCTGTCTGCGAAACTGCGAAGGTTGCCACAATCCCGAAACGCACGCGCTTGACGGCGGTCGGCTTATCGACACGGCTGAAATCGTCGCCGCGCTGAAAAAAAATCCATTGCTCGACGGAATCACTTTGACGGGCGGCGAACCGTTTTTGCAAATCGACGCCGCCGCAGAACTTGCCCGCAGTGCCAAAAGTTTGGGCTTAAGCGTCTGGTGCTACACGGGCAACAAATTTGAGGAACTCGGCGACACTGCTAAAAAACTTCTCGACAACGTCGACGTGCTAATCGACGGCGAATTTGTCGAAAGTCTGCGCGACTTGGAACTTGAATTTCGCGGCTCAAGCAATCAGCGAATCATCGACGTAAAAAAATCCCGCGCACAAAATAAAATCGTGCCGTGGTTCGGAATCGGAGGTTGAATCGTGGAAGATCATTCTGTTGCAGAAAATTCCTTCGGCGAGGCGTTTTCGGGTCTTATCGAAGCCCCGCCGGCCGACGTTGCAATCGGCATGATTGGCATCTTCGTGTTCGGGATAATCTTGGGCATGTTGATTTATCTGCCGTACGCGCAAAAGCACTCGAAACTTCCGCTTGAACGTTTGAGCGGCGACATGATTTGGCATTACAAGCCCGATTGGATCGTCTTCGTCGCGGGTTGCGTCGTCTTCCTGTTTGTCAGCTTCCTTTTGGTCAGCGGTCTGTTGCGCGAACTTTAAATCGTCAAGAAAAAAACCGTCCGAGATGTTCGGGCGGTTATTTTTTGTTTGTCGCTTGATTGAGCCACTCTTTGAGGTAGTCGCCGACAGCTTTCACAATCTGCGCTTCGCGAATCGTCTTGGCAATGTTGACGAGCTTCCAGCCGCCGTTGAAGACGTACTTGCCGATAAGTTCGCCGATTTTGTCGGCAATCATGCGCGCCACGACGAACAGGATTATCGAAACTTTGATGCCCAAAACCGTCAACGCGATACCGCCGAACAGCGGCAACAGGAAAATCATCGCGAGTTTTATCAGCAGGAACGAAAACAGCACCGAAAACGCGCCGCGTGCCAGTCGAATCATCAGCGGCATTTTTTGACGAATTGTCTGCCGCACGTCGTTGAACGCAAGTTTCGGGTGACGAATCGCCCGCACGAGGAACCTGCCCGCACGCTTGGCGTAATACGTGAAGAATTCGCCGACTTTCTGCAGGATTTTGTTGATGTCGGTCGGGATGTTCGTTATCGTCGCGATAATCATCTGCGGGCTTAAGTCCGTGAAAAACGTTCGCATCGAGTTGAACGCCGTGCCGAAAATCGCGGGCGGCTTGCTCATGTTCGCGACGGCGTCGGGTATCGGCAGCGCGGGAATCAACGCCATCAACACGTAAAGCACAATCGCCAACACGCGACCGAGTGCCATGCCGAGGAAATATTTTATGACGGCTTTCGGGTTTCGGCGGAAGGCAGCCGGGAAACTGCGAATTCTGCGCGGAACTTTCTTCTTGACTTTGTCGAGTTTGCGTTCGGGTTGAGCAGATTTTTTTTCGTCGGGCGACGGCTCCGCGTGTTCGTATTGAACGATTTCGTTTTCGCTGTCGTGTTCAAGCGAATGCGTCATGCGAATCATCTTTTGAAAGGCGTCGGCGATATTTTTTTCTTGAGCTTTCTGTTGCTCTTCGATTTGTTGGTCAAGTGAACGCGTCACGTGAATCATCTTTCGGAAGGCGTTTTGCAGGTCGTTTGAGCGCGTCGTCTGCATCATCTTTTGCAAAGCGCGTTCAAGGTCGGACTTTTTGGTCGTCTGCATCATCTGCCGCAAATTTGCCTGCAAGTCGCACGGTTTTTTGTCGTCGTCAGCCATCGCGTCACCTCCGAAAAGCAATGCGTAATGCGTAATTTTTTCAGCGCGTCAACAGTCGGTCAAAAAGTTCGCCGTCGGGCGACCTGCCGTCAATGCCGAAAATTTTTCTTGAGCTGTCACGCGCCGCCCGAAAAATCGCAGAACTTCGTACGCCGTGTTTCGTTGAGCGGGAACTCGTCCCGCGCCGTAAATCAAGTCAACCATTTTTCGCGTCGACATGTCAAATGACGTGCCCGCCGCACGCACGACGTTTTCTTCGAGCATGATTGAGCCGAGGTCGTCCGCGCCGAAAGCCAACGTCAACTGCCCGATTCGTTCGCCTTGCGTGACCCACGAACCTTGAATGTGGTCGACGTTGTCCATAAAAATTCGCGTCATTGCAAGCGTCTTCATGTAGTCCCACGCGGAAACTTTTTCGCCGCCGAGCGCGGTGTTGAGCGGTTGATATGTCCACGTGATAAATGCGCGGAAGCCGCCCGTTTCGTCCTGCAGGTCGCGAATTTTTTTCATGTGTTCGAGCCGTTGACGCAAACTTTCGCCGAAGCCGATAACCATCGTCGCGGTTGACTTCATGCCGATCGAATGCGCAACTTTCATGACGTTGAGCCAATCGTCCGCAGAAATTTTTTTCGGCGAAATTTTTTTGCGCACGTCGTCAACCAAAATTTCCGCGCCGCCGCCGGGCAAGCTGTCAAGTCCCGCCGCCTGCAGTCGTTTGAGCGTCTCCAAAATCGACAAGCCGGCTTTATGCGCGAAGTGCTGAATTTCCGTCGCGGTGAACGAGTGAATCGTCACGTCGAAATTTTTCTTGATTAGCCGCAACATGTCTTCGTACCAGTCAAGCGGCAAGTCGGGGTGCAAACCGCCTTGAATCATGACTTGCGTGCCCTTCGCCTCGACGGTTTCGCGAACTTTGCGCAAAATTTCTTCGTGCGTCAAAAGATACGCATCCGACGAATTTGCCTGTCGAAAAAACGCGCAGAACTTGCACTCGTTTTGACAAACGTTCGTGTAATTGATATTTCGGTCGATGACGAAAGTCACCACGTTGCCGAATTTGTCTTTGCGAATCGCGTCGGCACGTTTGGCAAGTTCAAGCAGGTCGCCGTCCTCGAAAAGGTGCAACGCGTCGGTATCCGTCAGTCTCAAAGCAATTCACCTCACACGGATAATCAAGCGAAAAATTTTATCGCACGGTCGACGGTCTCGATTTTCAGCGGCAACGGGTCGCCTGCCTCACCGTCGAAGTCGCCGACAAGTTTCGCGGCGGATTTTATCTCGAATGTGCGTGCCTGCAACGTCAAAATGTTTTCGTCGCCGTCGACAGCGTCGCCCGCCAAAATTTTTTTCGTCAAGCTCAACAGTCCCGCCGTCGAAGATTTTTTCAGCGCGAGCAAGTCAAGTTTGCCGTCGTCAATCTGCGCGGTCGCCGAAATTTTTTTGAAGCCCGCAACCGCAGGCGAATTCAGCACCAGGAACAAAAACGCCTCGACGGAAAATTTTTGACCGTCAGCTGTGATGTCAAGCGGCACGGCACGGAAATTTTTCAATTCGCCAAGCCCGCGCAGGTAGTAAGCTGACTTGCCCAGAAAATTTTTCAGCCGCGAATTGACTTCATGAGCAATCGACGTGAAGACGCCCGCGCTTGCCACGTTGACGAAAAATTCTTTGCCGTTGACCAAACCCAAATCGACGGGGCGCGTGTGACCGTGAGCCACTGCGTCGAAAAAAGTTTCGTCGTCAAGCTTGAGATGCGTCGCGAAATCGTTTGAAGTGCCGCTGCCGAGCACGCCGACGGGCAGGTCGAGCGAATTTTTTTTGAGCCAATTAATCACCGCGTGTAAAGTCCCGTCGCCGCCCGCCGCAATGACGCCTTCGACGCCCGAAATTTTCACGCAGTCCGCGAAGGTCGAATTGTCGCCTTCACACGTGCGATAAATCGACAGCAAAATTCCGCGCCGCTGAAAACTTTCGATCACGGCGTCCAAGCGATTTTTGAATGCCGCGTGACCCGAAACGGGATTGTAGACGAGCAAAATTTTTTTCATGACTTGAGCTGACCTCACAGCCGCTAATCGAAGCGACAACCAGGCCGTCATGGATGACGGCCGCAACCGCCCGTCGCATTAATGCAGGATGCATTAACGCGGGCGCAGTTTCTTTTGGTTACTTTTCTTTGCTGCCAAAGAAAAGTAACACAACACGACGTCACTTAAAAATTCCCAGCCGACGGAAAACTTTCGTCGCGACCTTGCCGACAAGCGGAATTCGCGCCATGTCTTCTTCAAGCACGCCGCCGATTAAAGCCAACGTCGCAAGGTAAACGACGCAACCGACGATAACCGCGCCGAAGGTCGAGAAAACTTCGACGTGCCATTGAGCCGCCGTCAATTCGTAGAAAAATTTCACGACGACCGACATGACCGCCGCCGCGCAGATTGTCTTGAACAGTTGACCGAGTTCGATTTTGTAGCCGATATATTTGTAAATGAAATACAGGTTGATGAACGCCGCGACGCCCATGTCCGCCGCCGTCGCCCAAGCCGCGCCCATGATGCCGAGTGCGGGCATTGCCGTCAAAGTCCAGTTCAACGCAACTTTCGCCGCCGCCGCCAAAATCATGTTGACCATCGGAATTGTCGTGTGACCGAGTCCCTGCAACACGCCCGTCGAAACTTGATGCAGTCCTAGCAAAATTATCGACACGGCGGAAATCATGACCGCGTCGCCCGCGCCCGGTGCGTTGTAAATCAAGCTTGATATCGGCGTCGCCAAAAAAAACACAATCACGAACGCGGGGAAGCACACGAAATTTGAGATTCTGACCGCCGCCGCCGTTTGTCGAAAGATTCGCGCCGTGTCTTTGAGTGCCCGCGCCTCCGAAATTGCCGGCACGATTGACACAGCAAGCGAAGCCGTCAAAATCGTCGCCAAATTCACCAGCGGAACAGCCATGCCCGTCAAGTAGCCGAAAAGCTCCGTCGCTTGTCGGACGGAATAGCCCGCAACTTCCAGCCGTTGCGGGACGATCATCAAGTCCAAATTCGACACGACGGGCAACATGATTGACGCCGCGCTCACGGGCAACGCAAGTTTGAAAATCCGCTTGATGATTGAAAACGTCGGCTCCTGCTTTGATTGCGGTGACGGTTTCAGTTCGACGCCGTAAGTCCGTTCAATGTCGCGATTCAATTTTATGTGGAAGTAAACCAGCACGATTAAGCCGGTGACTGCGCCCGCCAAAGCTCCGAGACTTGCGCCCGCCGCCGCGTAGTCAAGTCCCCAAGGCATGAGTAAATCCGCAAGCACAATCATTGTTATCACGCGGAAAATTTGTTCGACGATTTGGCTGACTGCTGTCGGCGTCATGCGTTGCCAACCTTGCAAATATCCGCGTGACGACGCCAAAAACGTCACGAAAAAAACCGTCGGCGCAAGTGCCACAACCGACATGTACGCCCGCGGGTCGCGAATAAATTGCAAGTCAATCAGCCACCGCGCTGAAAAATACGTGAGCAACGAAAAAATTATGCCCGTCAACAGCATGAGCAGCATTGAGATTCGGAAAACTCGCCGCGCTCCGTAAATGTCTTTCAAGGCGACGCGCTCCGCCGTGATAATTGAAATTGCCACGGGAACGCCCGCTTGCGATACCGTCATTGCGAAAAAATATATCGGGAACGCCATCTGATAAAGCCCGATGCCTTCGCCGCCGAGAATTCTTGAGACGAAAATCCAATTCAACGAGCCGATAACTTTGACGACGAAACTGGCTATCGTCAAGATAAACGTGCCCTTCAGAAATTTTTCGCTCGATTTTGTTTGAGTCATTGTGCACCGCCTCAGGTGTTGGGTTTCAAAGTTTGAGTTGTTAGCTATCTTCGCCGCCGTGTGTTATAATCCTTTCAAAGCAATGCGTAATTCGTAATTGCAGTTTCGGAGGCGATTGGCTTGAAGATTACACAGATTCGTAACGCGACGCTCAAGATAACGTTTGCGGGCAACACAATTCTCGTCGACCCGTGGCTCGTCGACAAGCACAAATTCGGTTCGTTCGTCGACATACCCGGCAAACCGTTCAGCACGCCCGACCCGATTCGCGAAGAAATTCCGATGCCGATATGCGACTTGCCCGCGACCGTCGAAGAAATTTTGCGCGACGTTGACTTTTACGTTGTCACGCACATACACCCCGATCACGTCGACATGTCGCCCGACGGGACGGTTGGCGCGCCGCTCGACAAAAATGTCCCGCTGTTTGTACAGAACTCAGCCGACGCCGAAATTTTCAAGCGTTCGGGTTTCGTGACGATTGACGTGCTTGACGAAAACATTTTGGGAGACGTTAAGCTCACGAAAACTCCCGCACGTCACGGCACGATTAATCCTTGCGGTGAGGCTTGCGGCTTCGTGTTGCAGGCGCCGAACGAAAAAACTTTGTATCTTGTCGGCGACACGGTTTGGTTCGACGGCGTGCAAAGTTCGCTGAAAAAATTTCAACCCGACGTTGTGATTGTCAACGCCTGCGCGGCTGAACTTGTCGGCTACGGGCGATTAATCATGAACGACGAGGACATTGACTGTATCCGTCAAACTTTGCCGACTGTGAAAATTGTCGTTTCGCACATGGACAACGTCGCTCATGCAACGATTAGCCGTCACGAAATGCGCGGATTGCTTGCCCGTCGCGGCGTCGAATATTTCATGCCGGCGGACGGGGAGACTTTGGAATTCTAACTGACAGTTGTACAGGAGGCAACCGGCGTGGACATCAACCTTGTAAAATTCAATACAGACATCGGCAAGACGAAGCCCGAAAATCTTGTTCACGCCGAGGCTGCCTGCCCGTTTTGCGACGTGGAACACCTGACCGACATTATCGAGACCGACGGCGACATAATTTTTCTGCGCAACAAGTACAACGTCATCGAAGGTGCCGACCA
>JAFVBP010000161.1 GCA_017479925.1 Selenomonadaceae bacterium
ACTCCGATTGTTCCCCCGCTTTCAAAGCGGGCGGCGGCGCGGACATTATCGTTGACAGTCGGCGGCGTGTGAAATTGAATATGCGCGGTGATAACGTCGCGGATAACTCCAATTGTTCCCCCGCTTTCAAAGCGGGCGGCGGCGCGGACATTATCGTTGACAGTCGGCGGCGTGTGAAATTGAATATGCGCGGTGATAACGTCGCGGATAACTCCGATTGTTCCCCCGCTTTCAAAGCGGGCGGCAACGCGAAGGCTCCGACGTGAATGTTCGTGTTGTAATATTTCGTCGCAGGTTGAGCGCGTTCCAGCGTGCGAAGTCAACTCCACTTGTCGGGTGAAATTTCTTCGACGCGTTACGTTGACGATTATTCGGCGGCGCGCAATGTTTTGACGACATAAGTCGGCAACGCGAACGCTCCGACGTGAATGTTCGTGTTGTAATATTTCGTCTGCAGGTTAAGCGAATTCCAGCGTGCGAAGTCAACGCCGCTTGTCGGGTGAAGTTTCTTCGACGCGAAACCGAACAGCCATTGCCCCGCGGGATATGTCGGTATGTGAATTTGATACACGCGCACAATCGGAAACGAAGTCGTCAAGCGTTTGTGAGCGCGTTGCATTGCGACGGCGTCGCGTGAGTAAAACGGATTTTCGTGCTGATTGACCATGATGCCGCCGATTTTGAGCGCGTTAAAACAGTTGCCGTAAAATTCTTTGGTGAAAAGCCCTTCGCCGACGCCGAGCGGGTCGGTTGAATCGACGATAATCAAGTCGTATTCGTCAGCTTTGCGGCGAACGAACTTCAGCCCGTCAGCGAAAAAAATTTCGACACGCGGATTGTCCAGGCACGCGGCGGTTTGCGGAATGAATTTTTGACAGGCGCGCACGACGGTTTCGTCAATCTCGACCAAGTCAATTTTCTCGATTGTGTCGTACTTGAGCAATTCGCGTGCGGAACCGCCGTCGCCGCCGCCGACAAGCAGAACTTTTCGGACATCGGGATTGACGCAAAGCGGCACGTGCGTAATCATTTCGTGATAGATGAATTCGTCGCGTTCGGTGAGCATGATTCGCCCGTCAAGAACCAAAATTCGCCCGAACTCCGTCGAATCGAAAATATCAACACGCTGAAATTCGCTCGTCTCGCCGAAAAGTTGACTGTCGACCTTGAGCGAAAATCGCACGTTGGGCGTGTGTTGCTCGGTAAACCAAAGCTCCATTTGAAAACCTCCAAAGCTGTGATAAAATCTGCGCGAAAGGAGCGATTGACATGGTTGACTTGAAAAAACCGTCCGACGGCACGGAATTGATTCGGCACGAACTGCAAACTTTGACCGCGACGAATCAACAGCTCAAAGGCGACCTCAAAACCGTGACGGGCGACCTGCGCGAAATCAATTCGGACATGCAAAAAATTTATTCGGCGAACTACAAGCTCAGCGGTGAACTCGACCTGCTGTCGTATCGGCTTGATCGGCTCAATTCGGACACGCAGGACATTCGCCGCGAAGTTTACGACCTCAAGCGCACGATTGAAAATCTGCAGTATGAATTGTTGCGCGAACTGCACCGAAGCGGGCAGACAAATTCGCGGGACTTGCCGTCGATGTTTCCGCTGTTTGCGATTTTGTTCCCCGTCATGTCGGTTGTGTTCACGATACTGTTGCTCGCCTTGGCAGGATAACTTCACGCCGCCGAATCATTACGCATTACGAATTGCGAATTACGCATTGCTTTTCATGACTTGCAGGCGTTGAATCGACATGTCTTCGGGACCCGTGATTTGGCAACCTTTGCGTTTGGCGTAGCGGACATAGTCCAAAATTTCCCGCGTGATTCGTTCGCCCGGCGCAAGAATCGGAATGCCCGGCGGATAACACATCAAAAATTCCGCGGCGGTTTTGTCGACGGTTTCGGCAATCGGCAACGAAATTTTTTCGGCGTAGAAAGCTTCCTTCGGCGCGGCGTCGACAATCGGGTCAATGTACTCGACTTTCATCAACCGCGACGGATCTTTTCGGTAAATGCGTTTAATGTCGGCAAGCGCGCTAACGAGCCGCTCAATGTCCTTGACGCGGTCACCGACCGAAACGTAAGCCAAAATGTTGGCAATGTCGCCGAACTCAAGCTGAATGTCGTATTCGTCGCGCATAATGTCGTAAACTTCGACGCCCGCCAATCCGATCGACCGCGTGAAAATCGACAGCTTTGTCACGTCGAAATCAAAAACGGAATCGCCGTCCGCCAATTCGCGACCGTAAGCGTACCAGCCGCCGAGATAGTTAATTTCGTCGCGGGCATATTCGACCAGCTCAATCACGCGGTCAAAAATTTCCGCGCCGTGCAACGCCAAATTTCGCCGCGAAATGTCAAGGCTCGACATCAGCAGATATGAGCCGCTCGTCGACTGCGTCAGGTTGATTATCTGGTGAACGTAGCCGGCATTGATATTTTCGCCCGTCAGCAACAGCGAACTTTGCGTGAGCGAACCGCCCGACTTGTGCATCGAAACGGCAGCCATGTCCGCGCCGACCGACATTGCCGACGGCGGCAGTTTGTCGCTGAAGTAAAAATGCGTGCCGTGAGCTTCGTCCGCCAAAACTTTCATGCCGTGAGCGTGCGCGATCTTCGTTATTGTGGCAATGTCCGAACAAATGCCGTAATACGTCGGGTTGTTGACCAGCACAGCCTTCGCGTCGGGATTGTTTTCAATCGCGGAAATTACGTCGGCGACCTTCATGCCGAGCGAAATTCCAAGTTTGTCGTCGACTTGCGGGTTGACGTAAACGGGCACGGCTCCGCACAAAATCAGCGCGTTTATCGCCGAACGGTGGACATTTCGCGGCAAAATGATTTTGTCGTTCGGCTTGCACGTCGAAAGAATCATCGCTTGCACGGCTGAAGTCGTCCCGCCGACCATCAAAAAGCTGTGTGCCGCGCCGAAAGCTTGCGCCGCCAAAATTTCCGCGTCGCGAATCACGCTCACGGGGTGACACAAATTGTCAAGCGGCTTCATCGAATTTACGTCGACATCAAGACACGCCTGACCCAAAAATTCCGCAAGTTCACGGTTGCCGCGACCGCGTTTGTGACCGGGCACGTCGAACGGCACCAATCGCGTCGCCTTCATTTTCGTCAACGCTTCGAGTATCGGGGCGCGTTCTTGAGTCAAATATCCGTCGCACAAAGTCATCAACTCCCAAAAAATTTCGGCGAAAGTTTAGCAAGTCACCTTCGCCGCGTCAAGTTTCGGCGACATGTGAATTCGTCAACGCCGCGTCAAGCAATCAAAAACGGACAGTCTCGCGACTGCCCGTTTTTATTTTTGCAGGTATCAATTTGTCCCGCCTCGCAATCAGTAACGTCGCATTGCGGGAGTGGGCGCGTTTTCGACATCGAAGCCGCTCGGTACGTAAAGCATGATTCGATTTGAAATCATTTCGACTTTGCCGTCGTTGGCATAAACGACGCCGAGAATAAAATCGCCGATACGCTGTTGGATGCCTTCGTCGACGTTTTCGTAATTGACGACCAAAGCATTGCGTTGCATCAGATCGCTGCCAATGCTTTTGACTTGCTCGTCGTATTTCGTCGGCGCGTAAATCTTAACGTTAATCGACGGGGTTTTGACGACCGCCAAACTTGGGCGCACGGACGCGTTGTTGTCGGAAGCGTAGGCCTCGTAACGATAGCCGCCCATTGACGTAACGCCGTTTTCTGCCGTGGAAACCATCCCGCCGTTTCGCGTGAAGTTCATCGTCCCGAAACTCAAGTTTTGCGACATGCCGGCACCCATTGCCGCGGGTTGTTTTTCCGCCTGGAAATTTTGATTCGCGGCTTGCGCAGGTTGTTGCTGAAGCGGCGATACCTGCGCGGATTGCGGCTCGACCGGTTTGACTTCGGCTTTTTTGGTCTCCTTGACTTCTTCTTCGTCGTCGGGAACAGGCGCTTCCAACGGCATAATCATATCCGTGAGCTTTCGTATCCAGTCCATCACTATCATAATATCGCCCTTCCGAAGTAGATTGCTTTGCGTTTAGGAAAGCACGGTAATTTTAGCACAGTGCTTTGTAAATTGCAAAGGAATTTTTTCAAAAAATTTTCAGGTTGAGTGCCGTCAATAAAATTCGCGGAGCTTGCGCGTCCGTTCGTGTTGACGGAGTTTGTTGAGTGCTTTGACTTCGACTTGACGAATGCGCTCGGTGCTGACCTTGAAAATTTTGGCGACCTCGTCAAGTGAACGCGCCCGACCGTCTTCAAGCCCGAAACGCAACGACAAAATTTTTTTCTCGTGCGCGGACAGAACGCTCATTGCCTCGCCAAGAAGTTCGCGCAGTTGCGAAAAACTCAAGCGGTCAAAGTGCGTGGGCGTCTCATCTGCAACGAAATCTGCAAGCGTCAAACCTTCGACGAAATCGCCTTCGACGGCAAATTTGTCGCGGTCAACGTAAGCGCGTTCGTCGACGGGCGTATCGAGCGAAAGTTCGCTTTGCTGAGTTTCGCGAAGGTTGCTCACGATCGCCGCTTCAATGCAACTTTCGGCGTATTCGGTGAACGTCGCGGGACCTTTGGTGCTGAACTTTTTGACGGCTTTGATGAGTCCGATGTTGCCGTCCTGAATCAAGTCCGAAAACGCCGTGCCGTGCCCGACGTAATTTTTCGCGACTTCGACGACCAAGCGCAGGTTCGCATTGACGAGTTCGAGTTGAGCGTTTTCGTCGCCGCTCGCCGCCCGAATCAACAACGTGTGAAATTCCTGCGCGGAGAGCAGCGGTATTCGCTTGACTTCCTCCAGATAAATTTCAACGTCGCCCGCTTCGATTGTGTTTAGTTTGTCTGTCATGACCGACACCGCCTTTTCAATTTGGAATTTGGAATTAGGAGTTAGGAATTTGAATCGGGTAACCGTGCTCCTTATCCGTGAATTTTTTGCAGTGTTCGCTGTGACGGCGGGCAATTCCTTCAACGCGGCGCAATTCAGTCAAGAAAATCTTTGAGTTTCTTCGAGCGTGCCGGGTGACGAAGTTTGCGCAAGGCTTTGGCTTCAATCTGCCGAATGCGTTCGGGGTCGACGTTGAATATTTCGCCGACTTCTTCGAGTGAGCGTGCCGCGCCGTCTTGCAGACCGAAACGCAACATAAGCACGATTTTTTCGCGGGCAGTCAACGTGTCCAAAACTTCGTCGAGCTGTTCTTTGAGCAACGTGAAACTTACGGCGTCGAAAGGGTCTTGCGCGTCGTGGTCTTCGATAAAGTCGCCCAGATACCAGTCGTATTCTTCACCGATTGGCGTTTCGAGCGACACGGGTTCTTGAGCGATCTTTTTGATTTCGCGCACGCGTTCGACGGGCACTTCCATTTCGACGGCAATTTCTTCGTCGGTCGGTTCGCGGCGGTTTTTTTGCAACAAATTCCGCGAAACTCGAATCAGATTGTTAATCATCTTAATCATCTGCTCGGGAATTCGGATTGTTCGCGCCTGATCGAAAATAGCCTGCGTTATGTATTTCCGAATCAATTTCGCCGCGTATCGTAAAAATCTTTGATCTTTGCGATAACCAAAATATTCCGAGAAGGCCACAAAATTCCAATCGGCTTGAGAAATTTTATGATTTCCGCGGTAATGGAACGTCTCTACGGCTTCAATCAATCCGAGGTTACCTTCTTGAATTAAATCAAGAAATAACATGCCGTGTCCGACATAATTTTTCGCAACTTCAACTACCAGCCGCAAATTTGAATCGACAAGCTGTTTTTGTGCTTCGGAACTTTTAACTTCGTCGGGCGACATTCGCTCTTGCAAAAGGATTTTTTCTTCGTCATCGGTAAGGAGAGGTATACACTCGATTTCTTTCAGGTACATGCGGACAGGATCGTCACCGTCAAATTCTATGCCCGCTTGTTGACAGACGCTCAAAATCTCGTCGATCTCGTCGGCGTCGTTGGCAATGCCGTGCCTTTTCAGGATCTTGTCAAAGTCGCCGAAGGTGAGCCGACCGCCGTTTTG
>JAFVBP010000162.1 GCA_017479925.1 Selenomonadaceae bacterium
CCGATTTTGCCTTCGGGCGCAGTCAAGCGGTTGTACAGATCCGAAAAATTTCCGCCTGCCGTGACGAAATTTTTTATCGTCGCAAGCAGGTTGCTCATGCGAAAATCGTCGGGTTGCAAATTTATCTGCGGGTCTTCGCCGTCAACCAAAATGCCCGTGCGAATCAGCGTACTGCGCATGATTGAAACTTCTTGACCGTTGCCGCGCAAACCGAGATTCGGCTCAAGTTCGCGACGAAGCAGGGCAGCGACGATTTTATTTCGGCTGTTCGCCGCCACGCTTGAAATTTCGTTTTTGTTGATGACTTCGTTGTTGACAATCGGCGTGTCGGGAAAAACTTTGTTGCAGATTTTCGACAGCTGTTCGATCAAAGCGGCTTTCCTGTACAGCGGAAGAATTTCACCGTCGTAAATGTACGTCGCACGAAAAAGTTCGGGGCGGGTGTACGCGTCGATGAAATTTTTGATAACGTCCTGCAGGTCGTCAAAAATCAGCTCGTATTCTTCAAGCAACGGCGCGTCGTCTTCGGCAAGTGCTTTAAGTTTCCTGACGGCGGCGAATTTTTTGACGGTGTCGCGAACGTCGACGAATTTTTTCGGCAGGACGAAGATACATTGCAACTTGCCGCGACTTTCGGTCAAAAGCCGTCGGGAAATTTCTTCCAACGCGTCGTCGCCGTCGACCAAAACGCCGAAAATAATTCCGTCGCCGTCAAAGTCCGTCGCGTCGAAAATTTCGGCGTCAACGAAACGGAAGGCGAACCAGCGCGTCATTTCGCGTTCGGTGTTGTAGCCGGCGGGATACATAAAGTTGTTGAAGTTCGCGGCGTTGAGTTCGTCGCAAATTGAAACGTCGTCCGAAAAAGTTTCGGTCATGTCGCGAATTTTTTGCCGCACGTCGACGCCCGAAGTTTCTTTGAGCTTGAGGAAATTGTTGCTCTGCTTGAGGTAGACGACAAACTTTTTTTCGATCAGCTCGTCGAAAGTCCGCGCAATTTCGTTGACGGAGTACTCGGCGGAAAAAATTTCGGCAAGCTGTTCCTTAGTCGGCGCGAGAAGTTCAAACTGTTCAAGCATGTAAATCAGCGCGATTGTCTTGACGATTTTTGCGGCAAGCGTCGAGATGTCCGCTTTGCGCAAGATTTTGTTCGCCGTCAAAAAGATTTTGTGAATCTCGTCGCCGTAAAGTTCACGTCCGAAAATCGGCGCGAAGTAATCAAAAATTTTATCGGGCGTTATCAACGTGAAGTCGTCGCGGTATTTGCTCAGGAAAGTCGGCAACGTCGCAATCCCTTCGGCGGAAAGAAACGTGAACAGCGTCCGTTCGTTTTGAGCGACGCGCTCGGACAACCGCGGCAAAATGAACGTCGACACGGGATGCAACGGGAAGCAACCTTCGACAATTTGCGCGACGGCTTTCGGCTCGTTTCGGAAGATGTCGGATGCCAAACTTTTTTCGCGCAAAGCTTTGAATTCGGCGGCGTGACGGGCAAGAAAACTTTTCCACAGCGTCGGGTCGTGCCGAATGACTTCGGAAATAAGATCGCAGGTCTGCGAAAAGTCGTCGGTCATGCGCACGTGAAGAAATCTGTCTGAAACGCCGCGCCAACCGTCGACTTTTTCTTTCGGCAACGTGTCGATGTAATTTGAAATTTCCTTGTGCGAAATCAACAGCAGGTGCATTTGAGCGGAGCCGCTGCGATTGGCTTTTTCGGCGAAATCCTGCACATTTTCGTTTCGCTGACGGAAACGCGCCCGATGTTCGACTCAAGAAATTTGCTGAATTCGTCATAGACGACGAAAATGCCCGACCAACCTTCGGCGCGCAAACTTTTGGCGACGCTTTCGTAAAGTTCGACGGCACCGAAGCCCAAAAACGGATTGAATGCACTGCCCGCCGTCAAGTCGGGATAAATTTTCTCAAATGTTTCGTAAGCGTCAACGTCAAAATTTTCCAGTCGGGCGACGAAACGGTTCACGGGTTCGCGAATCAGCTTTTTGAACGCGGCGTAAGTTTTCGGGAAATTTTTCTTCCAGCGTGCCAAAACTTTTATCGCGGCTTGAAAGTTCGTTTCGGGCATCAAGTTCGCAAGCCCGAAGTCCGCAAGAGTTTTCTGCAACGCCGACAGAAACGATTGATTCAGGTTTGTCGCCGTGCCGTTGATTATCACGGGCAAGATTTTGTTCGAGCCGGCGTAAAAATTTTCGACGAGCCTGTACAGCGACGGGGCGGCTTTGATTTTCGGCAACAGCTTTTCAAACAGCTTGAGGTCTTTTTTCATCAGCATGGCGAGAATTGTCAACACGATGTGAGATTTTACGCGGCCGTACGCTCCGATTAAAATCCGTGCGCGCTGTGAAGAATTCGGGCGGACGCTGAGCAAAATTTCTTCGAGCAATTTGAGCGCGGCTGTCGTCGGAATGAAATTTTTCAACTTATCGTCGTCGGCAAGGTCATATTCGATGTTCACGGAATATTGAAAGCCCGTCGCGACGGAAATCATTTGGCTCACGAGTCAAAGTCCCTCCCGTCGAGCGACGCGTAAAATTTCGCCACGCAGTCCGCAAAAGTCAGTTCACGCCGAAGCGAAAGTACGTCAAGCCCCGCCGTACGATTGATTTTGACGAATTGTCGCCGCTCAAGTTTGCGAAGCACGTCAAGCAGCGCGATTGAATCGAGATTGAACACGCGCCCGACGTTTTTCGGTGAACGCAACAGTTCGGTCAACGATATTTCTTTGCGACCGCCGGCGTTGTCGACAATCACGGCAAGCGCGACGAGCGGATTGAGCGCGTCAATCGGCGGGCATTTTTTCCTGAAAATTTTTTCGCGGCTGTTGAGCACGTCGATCAAACCGAGTTCGGCGAACGGGCAAACGATATTGTTTTCGGGCGAAAAATTTTTGTCGTCGGTTTTGCGTCGCGGCAAGTAAGTATTGACGATGCACTGAAAATCGTCGTCGAGTGAGCGGCGGGCAACGTCTCCGTCACCCGTCATTTTGATGAAATTTTGCAGTGCCGTGACGAAGTTGTCGTGCGTGAATTCGCGCATTGAAAATTCGTTGAAGAAAAAATACCACGCGGTCGCCTCGTCAATGTTCGACGCAAGCCGATACTGCAACAGCCACAGCGTGCCGATTTCTGCAAGATACGGGTCGTGCGTGAAAACCAGTTCGCCGAGCACATGCAACAAAAAAAGCGGCAGTTGATTTCTGCCGTTTCGTCGGTCGATTAGCAATATTTTTCGCGGAAACTTTCCAGTATCGCGTTGAACTTTTCGGGTTCGTTGCGATACATGCTGACGGTGTCGCGCTGTAATTTGCCGACGGACGACAAGCCGCGCCTGCCGTTCGTCGCGTAATATCTGACGTTTTGGAAAACGCACGTTATGCCGTTCAGGTTGCGAAATTTTTCGTCGTGAACGATGCCCAACATGTCTGCCCGCCGATTCAAAATTCGCGACAGTTCGCTGAGTTCTGACTTCAAGTCGGAAACCGTGCCGCGTTCAAAACGAAAGTACAGGTCGACAATCGCAACGGCTTCTTCGAGTTCCCATTTGATTCGTTTCAAGCTGCCACCTCGCACGCGGTCAATTCGTCATGGTCTGCGACGTTGAGCGTCTTGATTTTAACGGCGGTGCCTTGCTTGAACGGCATTATCGACAAAATCGGCGCGTTCGTTTTGAGGTCGAGTACCAACGTTTCGCGAAGAATTTTACTTCCGAGTTCGGGCGCGATTTTGCCGAAAGGCACGAACAGGTTGACGAGTTCATCGTTGAACGGTCGGGCAAGTTTGTAAATTTTGGCGTGCTCTTCGGTCGTGCAGTTCGTGAATCGGATTTTGACGTCGTTGGCGGCGACGAGACCGTTACCGCCTTGGCGCGCCTTCCACTTGCCGGCGTCGACGTAATTTTCGGGGTCGGGCTTGCCGATTTTTTTCGCGAAGTCAACGAGGAAATTTCGCCACTTTTTCGTTTCGAGCGGCATGAAAATCCGCGACAGAAACAGCGCACGTTGAGTATTGTTCGGACAGCACCAGCAACCGACTCTGTCGTAACCGAGCCGATAAGCCGCGTTGAAGTCGAGCTTTTCCGCGAAAATGTAAAGCCACACGTCGAGATCTTTCCAAAAAAAAATCGGCGACGCGACGGTCTGTTGACGAATTTTGATTGAATCGGCGTTGTCTTCCAAGCGATTGTATTTGCTGCGCGTGACTGATTCCGCCTTGCGAATTCCGTAGAAAGTCAAAATTTTTTGGTCGCGGTACAGGCTACTGATGACGCGAGCAATAGGACCGGTCTTGAACATTGAGCAACACCAACGCATCATGCGGGCGGGCGGTCCAATGTCTTCGCAAACGTCGAAGAAATTTTGTTCGGAGTTCGTCGCCGTCTGAAAAATTGCCTGCGGATGATTTTTTCTGTAGCGCGTGACGTAATCGAGCGTCGACGGGAATTCGAGCGTCGTGTTGCTGAAGATGTGCACCAAATTCGGATTGGTCAACGCTTTTGTCACGAGGTCTGCGGTAACGGTTGAATCTTTGCCGCCCGAAAACGAAATGATGATTCGTTCGTCGGTGAAATTTTTCGAGGCGCGTCGAATGAAGTTGTCCGCCTCGTCTTTAAGCGCGGCGTGTCGAAAACGGTTAGCCCGAACGAATTTGGCGATGTCTTCGTTGAAGCGTTCGTAATTTGTCTCGTGAACGGCACCGAAAAATTTTTTCGCGATTGAATCGGTGTCGGTTCGCGTGAAAATTTTTGATGACACGGTCAAAGCTTTGCCGTCAACGTAATATTTGCCCGCCGCAGCCCACACCGAACGGTTCATGAAAAAATTCGGCTTTTTGTCGAGCAAAATGGCGAGCAACAATTTTTCTTCGGGAAAGACCGTGCGCAGGTCGGCGACGAAATATTTTGTTTTCCCGCCGCAAAGCGGGCACGTGCCTTTGTCAACGTCCGAGACTGCGTTTATGATCGGGACGTTGCAGGCGTCGCAACGAAAAATTTTGACGGCAACATCTTCATCAGTCGCCGCACCGCAAACGGGACATTTTTCGGAATTCGTTTCAATGCAACAACGAGAGCACCACATGAAATTCAAATCCTGTCGAGAAATTTTTTGCAGTGTACTACAACGTGCGGCTATTTGCAAGAAACATTCGTGATTCGGCTTTATCCGCTGTCAGCTGTCGCGATTTTCGTCGGCAAGTTCCCGAATACGTTGCAACGACAAGCCTGTATCCTCGTGAATTTCGTTGAAAGATCTGCCGCGTCGGATAAGTTTGCCGGCAATTTTTTCGGCGCGAAGAATTTCGCCCTGTTCAATGCCCTGTTCGATGCCTTGTTCGATGCCCTGTTCAATGCCCTGTTCAATGCCATCTTCAAAACGAGCTTGTAGCGCGTCGTCCAAGTTCCATTCCAATGCCAACATTGTGAAAAAACTCCTCTACAACATGTGTCGCTTTACAAGCATATAAAAATGTGCGGTTGCGCAAGAGCACCTGTCAGCTGTCGCGATTTTCGTCGGCAAGTTCCCGAATACGTTGCAACGGCAAGCCTGTATCTTCGTGAATTTCGTTGAAAGATCTGCCGCGTCGGATAAGTTTGCCGGCAATTTTTTCGGCGCGAAGAATTTCGCCCTGTTCAATGCCCCGTTCAATGCCCCGTTCAATGCCCCGTTCAATGCCCTGTTCGATGCCCCGTTCAATGCCATCTTCAAAACGAGCTTGTAGCGCGTCGTCCAAGTTCCATTCCAATGCCAACATGTTAAACACCTCCTCGGCGTGTTCGGACAGATAATCGCTCATGATGCCGTTTTCAAGGCAGAACTTGACGGCACGAATAATCGCGTCACGGAGTGAAAATCCGTCGGCAAGTCCGCCTTTGACTTCCCCGACCAACGTGCTGTAATCACGAAGATACGGACATTTGCCGAGCAAAGGCGCATTGACGCCGCGATTGATGTTGTACGCCGTAACCAGCAATTCAAGCGACGAAGAATCACCGCCGAAAGCTTCCGACAGTCGCATTATTTTTTCGACCGGCTCGTATTCCTTACCGTTATACAGCACGAAGAATTTCGGCGCAGGAAATCTGATAAGCTGTTCCTTGTAAAGTTTGCGCTTGTCCGTGATGAGCTTGTTGAGCAATTCGGTTACGTAAGCCAAAAACCGAAACGGCATGTTGTTGTTCACCGAACTTTGATGTTCGACCAGCACCAAAAATTGATTGTCGATTGAACAAGAAATGTCATTCTTGCGACTGTCGAAGAAAATTCCTTCGAGCGTGTTTATCTCAAGTTTTGACGGGTCGGAATAGGCGGTGCCCAGCACGGCATTGCACAGCGACAGCAAGCGCGTCGGTTCATTGAAATACGACCGAAAAACCGAATCGCGATATTGCGCGTTGACGTCTGACATAATCTCACCTCGGACGAATTATAGCACAAAAAGACAAGTTTCTCCACGCAATGAAGTGATTTCCTCAGGTTGGTAAATTCCGAACGATTGACGGTTCAGCGATGAAAAATTTTCAAGTTGATACTCTCAGTTCTAATTTTCAACCATGCGTAAAAACATGCTTTTCAAAAATATGCAATAATAAATGTCACACAATCGCCGTGTCGCTCATCAGGTGACCAAGCCGTTACTGACATTGGGTATATTAAGAAAACTTTCAGGAGGTCATGTTTATGCGAAACTTTGAACTGAATTTCGTTCGGTACATCAATGCCGGCTTTCCGATTCTTTACGTCGACACTTTCGAGAACAGCAAAGCGAAGAAAATCATTCACGATATTTGTCGGCAAAACGGGCGCGGCGTCATCGAGTGGAGTTTATCCGACGCTTGCGATTACAGTGTCGACCCGCCGCTCACCATTCCGAAAACCGGCTTGGCGGCAACGTTAAAGCTTTTGCTTGACGACGGAAACCTCGACAACAAAATTTTGATTCTCGAAGATGCTCATTTTGAGCTGGACAAGCCCGAAAACATTTCCGCACTTAAATTCGTCGCGCAAAAAATCATCGGCGGTGAATTCAATCTGAACATCTGCATCATTTCGCCGCTCGTGCCGCTCCCAAAAGAGCTGGAAAACTTCACGACGATTATGGAACTCGACACTTTGACCGCCGACGAAATCAAGGAAATCATCATCGACTTTTCGGAGAGACAGTATATCGACGTGCCCGAAAAAGATTTGCTCGACAAACTCGTCACGCGGCTGAAAGGTCTGTCGCAAACGGAAATCGACAACATTCTTTCGCTCGCGGTGGCAGAAGACGGCATGTTGACTTATTTCGACCTGCCGCTCGTGCTCGAACAGAAACAACAGATGGTTCGCAAGTCGGGCATTTTGGAAATGATTCACGTCAAGGAAAGCATGGACGACATCGGCGGACTCGAAAATCTCAAAGCTTGGCTCCTTCGCAAGGCTGAAATTTTCAAACAGATAAAAAAAGCGCAAGACTTCGGCGTCGACATTCCGAAAGGCGTTTTAATCGCGGGTATGCCCGGTTGCGGAAAATCCTTGACGGCAAAAGCGGCTGCCAAAGCTTTCGACGTGCCGTTGTTGCGCTTGGACATGGGCAGACTTATGGGCAAGTACGTCGGCGAATCGGAAGGCAACATGCGTCGCGCCATCAAACTCACGGAAGCAAGTTCGCCCTGCGTGCTGTGGATTGACGAACTTGAAAAAGCTTTCGCGGGCATTGGCGGCGGCGGTTCCGAAGTGACGACGCGATTGTTCGGCAGTTTCCTTACGTGGATGCAGGAAAAAGATTCGCTGGCGTTCGTCCTTGCGACCGCGAACAAAATCGACGCGTTGCCGCCCGAACTTTTGCGCAAAGGGCGTTTCGACGAAACTTTTTACGTCGACTTGCCCAACGACCGCGAGCGCAGAAAAATTCTCGAAATCCATGTAAAGAAACGTCGCAAGGCTGACCTTGAAAAAATCGACCTCGACAAACTGGTTGCCGAGACGAAAGGTTATTGCGGCGCAGATTTGGAAGGCGTCGTTCGCGAAGGCATCGAAAGCGCATTCGTCGCCAAAAAAGACGCGCTCACAACCGACGACATACTTTCGGTCATCAAAAACACTCATTCGCTGTCGGAAATCATGAAAGACGCGATTGACGACATGAAAAAGACTTACGAAGACCTCAAACTGAAAGCTGCTTCCTGATTAACGGAGGGATAACCGTGGCATTTGACTTTCTTGACATGTTCAAAACGTTCGCACCGACCGCCAAAGAAATTTTCAAGTCGTTCGCGACCAAAGGCGACACCGACAATGTGACGTGGCTGTCGAAAGTTTTGGCGGAAAACGAACACACTGCTAACGAGGCAGATTCGCTCACCGAAGAAATTTTCTCGACCGTCAACAGATTCAACGCGAACTTGCGCAGTATCGAACAGGCCGCCGCCGCTCATCAATCGAAAGAACAGTGGCTGAAAAATTTCATTGAAAACAGCGACCTCACCGAACAACAGAAAAATGAATATCTCGCGCAGGCGAACATGGCTTTGGGACGCGGCAACCAAGTCATGCTCAACGCCTTGCAAAATCCGACAACCGTCGACATCACCGAAACCGTCAATCAGCTCACGGAACAAAATCTGCCGGAAGTGAACGGCGGCGCAATGAATCGCTATGACCGCGTGTATCTCGACCAACAACTTGCTCTGCAAGCAGATTTAATCGGTTCGCAAGGCATGATGATTCCCGACGAAGTTTCCGAAATGCCGAGCGAAGAAATTTTTCAGCAAGACTTAAGCGAAGAATCGGCGGGCAGTTCACTTGACGAAGGCTTGAAGTTGGCGGCGACTGCGGCTTTGAAAATCAGTCACGCGGCGGGTAAAATTCCGTTTCTGCCAAAAAACATGCCCGTCAGCGCGATCACGAACATTGCCTGCGTCGGCGTCGAAAGTTTCAAAAACATCGGGCGCGTCGTCACGGGGAAAATTTCGCCCTTGCAAGCGATTGAAAACGTCG
The DNA here is from genome assembly GCA_017479925.1 of Selenomonadaceae bacterium. Lineage (GTDB taxonomy): Bacteria > Bacillota > Negativicutes > Selenomonadales > Selenomonadaceae > Quinella. Next base: position 8,990 of record JAFVBP010000162.1, read on the forward strand.
GTCGTGCTTCGGTCGCCGCCATTGCAGATTTTTGTACGACGGGTCTGCCCGCCAAATTGCTCGCGCCGATTCCCGTCGTCGGTCCCGCGTTGAGCGTCGCTGTCGGTGCCGTTTTAACGCAGTGTTCGCCGCAAGCCATTCAGGAGAAAATTTACGCGGGTATCAACACGGTGAAAAAAGTCGTCAACACCGTGACGGATACGGTTAAAAACGGTCTCGCCAACGTCGTCGAAAAAGCAACGTCGTTTGCAAGCAAGGCCGTGAATTTCTTGGTCAATTTATTTTAAGGAGTTGATTTTATGGCTTTGGTAAAATTTCCGCTGAAAATGGCGGACGGCTTCAACGCCAACACGCTCGAACAGCTCAAAGAGCATTTCGACATCAAGTCGGTCGTCGGTTATTTCTATGACCGCAGATTGATTCGTTGGCTCAAAATCAACGGTTACGCCGAAGAGCTGTCTGCTGTTGAAAAACTTTCCAAACTCGACAGAGACTTGGGGCGAAAACTCGGCGCGATTTTCGGCTTTGAAATTGACGGCGGTGAAGACGATGACCCGAACATTACCGTGATAATGAACCGCATGAAACAGCTTACCGCCGACAAAAAGCTTTTGGCGCAAATCGAAAAAGATCTTCGGGACGGTAGCGCGATTGTCGTCCGCACTCAAAAAGAATTTGACGCGGAAGCCCAATATTGCGACAGGATTTATCTTGCCGGAAATCAATTCACCATTCCGCTCGACGAGACGGACAAGGCTTATGTCGGCATCGGCGAAAGTGCTCGCGCCGTCATCAAAAGCGACAAAATCGTCGACTTCGACGCGCTCAATATCACGTTCGAGAAAATTGCCTTCGACGACGAATACAAAAAAATTCTCGCGAAAGCGAACGAAGACGACAAAGCTCGTCGCGCTGAAGAATTGTACGAGGAAGCCGAAC
>JAFVBP010000163.1 GCA_017479925.1 Selenomonadaceae bacterium
ACATTCGATGCTTGTCGATTTGGCGCGCAACGACTTGGGCAGAATTTCCGTCGCGGGCAGTGTCAAGGTCGACAAACTGCGCGAAGTCGAATATTTCAGTCACGTCATGCACATGGTTTCGAGTGTCAGCGGCGAATTGAAAGATTCATTGACGCCGATTGACGTTTTGCAGGCGACGTTTCCCGCCGGTACCGTCAGCGGCGCGCCGAAATTGCGTGCTATGGAAATTATTCACGAACTTGAGCCTGTCCGTCGCGAAACTTACGCGGGCACCGTCGGCTACATGGATTTTTGCGGCAACATGGACATGTGCATTACCCTGCGCACGATTCGCGTCGAAAACGATTCCGAAGCCGTGATTCAGACGGGCGCGGGCATTGTCGCCGACTCGATTCCGCTCAACGAGTACCGCGAATTTCTGCAGAAGGCGAAGGCAACCTTTGAAGTCGTCGAGGAGGTCGAAAATAATGCGTAATGTTTTGATTGTCGACAACTACGATTCGTTCACGTACAACGTCTTTCAGTTGTTGTCGGAACTTGGCGCGACGGTCGAAGTCGTTCGCAACGACAAACTTTCAATCGACGCGGCAAAAAATTTCGACGCGGTGATAATTTCGCCCGGCCCGGGTGTGCCGAGTGACGCGGGAATTTCCGAAACGTTAATCGACGCGCTCAAAGGTCAACTGCCGATTTTGGGCATTTGTCTCGGACATCAAGCTATCGGCGAAGTTTTCGGCGGCAAGGTCGTTCGTGCAGGCGAAATTGTTCACGGCAAAACGTCGCGAATCAATCACTGCGGCACGGGACTTTATCGCGGACTTGCTCAAGGCGTCGAAGTCGGGCGTTACCATTCGCTGATTGTCGAACGCGAAACTTTGCCCGATTGTTTGACGGTCACGAGCGAACTTGACGACGGCACGATTATGGGCTTGCGACACAAAGTTTTCGACGTGGAAGGCATACAATTTCACCCCGAATCAATCTTGACGCCCGACGGTCGCACGATGATGGAAAATTTTTTACGGAGGTAATTGACATGAAAATTTTGTTCGTTTGCAGCGGTAACAGCGGTCGTTCACCGATGGCGCAATTCGTCATGCGTGACTTGGTCGACAAGGCGGGTCTCGGCGATAAAATTTCCGTCGCGTCAGCCGCAAGCAAAGTTGTCGACGCCGACAAACTTCACGCGGGCATTGCCGCCAAATTGCGCGAAGAAAACATTCCGTTCGGCGAACACACGGCGCACACAATCACGCCCGACGATTACGCCTCAAGCGACATGATTGTTTGCGTCGACGCGAAGTCTGCCGCGCAGGTCAAAGAACTTATCGGCGACCCCGACGGTAAAATTTCCACACTGCTTGACACGGACATTCCCTGGGACAAAAACGGTTTCGCCAAAACTTTCGACGACATCAAACGCGGCTGTGAAAATCTTTTGACGCGGCTCGGAGGCTGAAATTTTATGAGCGCACACAATCCGACGGAAGAAAAACTTTTGTCAATGTACAAGCGCATTTGCATGGGAAATTGTTCGACGTGCCAAAGCTGTCACGCGACGATTGAAAATCTTTCGCCGCCCGTCAGCGCGTGGGGCGTCGGCAACAATTTCGTCAACGAAGACAAGAAACTTTTGTTCGTCGGCAAAAACGCACGCGGTTATTTCGATCAACCTGCGAACGGAAACTTTCACGAAGCTTTTGACGACGGGCGTTGGCTTTGGGAACCGTCAAATTGGCGAAAAAATTGGGGTACTTCTTCTGCTTATTGGACGTACACGCGCACAATCACCGGCAAAATTTTCGGCGACGACTCGTTCGATCACATCGCGTTTACCAACCTTGTCAAGTGCAACGATTCGGCCACGACAGACACCACGTCGAATTTTGTTAAAGACAACTGCCTCAAGCGGCTGAAAGTTCTTTCGCAGGAGATAAAAATCATTCGCCCGACGCACGTCGTTTTTTACGCGGGGAACGCTTACGACGATTATATTCCGCACGTCTTCGACACGTTCAACGTTCAGCTTGCAACCAACAAAGCGATTGGCCAAAAACTTATGTCGTGGACTGAGGCGACAGCGACGCTTGACGGCTTGACGATTCGCACAATCATAATCGGGCACCCCGAACGCTTGAATAAGGTCGAGTTCACCGACGCCGTTTGCGATTGGGTTCGCTGAAAAATCGGAGGTTTTAATCATGGACGCAAAACTTGTTCGCTCAATGTTGCTTGGCTTGGCTGTCGGCGACGCGCTCGGCGTGCCCGTCGAATTTATGTATCGCGACGAACTCAAAGAAAATCCCGTGACGGGTATGCGCGCTTTCGGCACGTGGCGGCAACCCGCGGGCACTTGGTCGGACGATACAAGCATGACCGTCGCGACAATGGAAAGTCTTTCGCGCAGGAAGTGCATTGATTTCGGCGACATTGCCGAAAATTTCTTGCGCTGGTACGCGAACGAAGAATTCACCGCGACGGGCAGACGTTTCGACATCGGCAACACAACGCGGGCTTCCGTCGTGCGTTATTCGCGAAAACTTTTGCCGCCCGTCAAATGTGGCGCGACGGACGAAAATTCAAACGGCAACGGCTCGTTGATGCGAATTTTGCCCGCGATTTTGTATCTGTACGGCACACGGGGAAAAATTTCCGCCGACGAACTCAAACTGATTCACGACTTTTCGGCATTGACGCACGGGCACGCCATTAGCAAAATTTCTTGCGGGATTTACGCCTTGATTACCGCGCAGATTTTGAGCGGGAAGTCGATTTCCGAAGCTTTTGACGCGGGCATTGCGGACGCGAAAACTTTTTACGGCGGCGACGAAGATTTTCAACACTTCGCACGTTTGACGAACGAAAATTTTGCCGCGTTGCCCGAAGACAGAATTTCAAGTTCGGGCTACGTCGTCGACACTTTGGAGGCGGCTCTGTGGTGCCTGCTCAACACGAACGATTTCAAGACACTCACGCTCAAAGCCGTCAACTTGGGCGGCGACACGGACACGGTCGGCGCGGTTGCCTGCGGTTTGGGCGGACTGATTTACGGCGTCGAATCAATTCCCGCCGAGTGGCTCGACACGCTCAAGCGGCGCGATTGGCTCGAAAAAATTGCCGACGACTTCGCGGCCGTCTGCTAAACGAGGTGAATTTAATGCGAATCGATTACCACATGCATCTTGAATACGGCGATTACGACGAAACTTGGGTGCAAGGTTTCTTCGACGCGGCAAAATCGCGCAAGCTCGACGAAATTGGTTTCAGCGAACACACGCACACGTTCCCCGATTTTGAGCAGCTTTACTACGACGACTTGATTGTCGACGCGTCGCCGACGGGAATTTTTCAGCGCAAATGGTTGCAAACGAACAAATTCAAGCACACGATACAAGATTACTTCGATTTCGCTCACCGCCTGCAGGAACGTCATGCGGTCAAAATCGGCGTGGAGGTTTGCAATTTCCGCGATCAAGCGGCGGTCAAAAAAATTCTCGACGCGTGGGACTTCGATTATCGAATCGCTTCCGTGCATTTTTTGTTCGGCTGGGCTTACGACACGAAGGCTTTGATTGACGAGTGGCAACGTCGCGACTTGCGTGCAATTTGGGCGGAGTACACGTCCGAAGTCGAACGTTTGGCGGCAAGCGGACTTTACGACGTTTTGGGTCACCCGTTCAACATTCGGCTGTTTAAATTTTTCCCGACGTTCGACGTGACGGAATATCTCGAACGCGTTGCCGTCGCGTTGAAAAATGCGGACATGGCTGTCGACGTGAACACGGGCACTATGTATCGCTATCCCGTCGCGGAAATTTCGCCGTACGCGGACTTCATGAAAGTTGCCGCGGCTTATGAACTGCCGATAATCATCACGAGCGACGCGCACAATCCCGAAGACTGCGGCAGATTTCACGACGAGGCGGTCGAATACGTTCGCGCTTTCGGCTACGATAAAGTTCTGCGTTTCAGCAAGCGTCAACGTGAATTCGTCAACTTGAGCTGAAATTTCTTGTCGCGACCGTCAACTTGGCGTTTCGATAGGCGGCAACGTGAATTCGTCGCCTTGAGCTGAAATTTCTTGTCGCATGTCACCGAAATTGTTATAATCGTTCGCAAAGGGAGGCGACACTCATGAAGCAGGTTGGAATCTTCGGCAAGCGCAAAAGCGGCAAGTCGGCTTTGATGTACGCGCTGACCAGACACAAAATCCGTCAAGACGCGTCACTTTGCGCAATGGAAATCAGCGGCGTCGCGAAAGTCATGCTTGTCGACACGGTCGGCGTCGACGTTGAAGGCTCAACGGCAGAAAAATCCGCACAGTCGGTTGAAGTCGCGCTGATGCTCATTGCGAACGATTCATTCGAGTTGGAGCTTGCGTGGATAAGCAAACTGCGCAAAAGCGGCTCATCGGTTATCGCGGTGATAAGTCGAGCGGATCTCTTCCCCGACGGCGGGCAAGCTTTGGCGGCGGCCGTTCGCGAAGTTTCGGGACTGGAAACCATCTGCGTCAGTTCGGAAACGGGCGCGGGCGTCGAAGAACTTGACGCGGAAATCAATCGTCGCCTCTCAAAGGAGTGAGCACCTTGCCGAAAAAATTTTTCCAATACGCATTGCTTGTAATCTGCGCGGCAATTTTTTTCGCAAGCAACGCGCACGCCGACGATAAATGGTATTGGCTTTACGCCGACGACCGTTACAGCAAATTTTTCGAGCCGGCTTCCGTCAAAGTCGAGAAAAAAATCGTCACGAGCGACGGTCAAGAAATTCCGATTGAAATTGAGGCGTGGACGAAGACGACTTACAGCTACGAAGGTGCCGCCGAGACGATAAAAAATTACGGCATCGCGAACATTTTGCCCGACCCGCACGCGTTGAGTTATTCGGTGGCACTTTTGCGCGTCAATCCGCAAAATCGCACGCTCCAATACGCCCGCGAAGATTTTTACAACGCCAAGGACGAAGTCATCTGGTCGAAAGGCGAAGGTCGCGTTAAAGAAATTAATTCGCAGTCGTTCGACGAAGATTTTTACTGCGCGATTGTCGACAAGATTTTCGATTTCAACGAAACCGAACACAAAATCGCCGAAGACCGCTGGATTGACTTGTACAGCTACACGAACTCCAACGGCGAAACGGTGAATTTGACCGCCGACACGACGACAATGCGGCTCAAAGGCTCCAACCTTGTGCTGTGGGAGTGGGAGACGACGAAAAATCCCGCCGGGCAGACGTTGCAAATTCGCTTCATGAAAAAAGCCGTCAACCTGACGCAAGGCACCGAAGTCATAAAAAGCGGGCGCGTTTGGACGCCGACGAATTCTTGGCAAGACTTGGTTGACGAGCACGACGGCGCGTATCGCATGATTAAAAGCGACGAACCCGATTACAAAGGTCTTGTTCGCCTGCGCGCTTACGCGAAAAATCATTCGCGTTGGGTCAGCCGCTATTCGCCGGATTGAGGAGTTGACGACATGCCGATAAAAATTCCGAACAATTTGCCCGCGACGCACGTCCTTGAAGGCGAAAATATTTTCGTCATGGACGCCGAACGCGCTTACACGCAGGACATTCGCCCGCTGAAAATTTTGATCCTCAACTTGATGCCGATAAAATCAGTCACGGAAACGCAACTTCTGCGCCTGTTGGGCAACACGCCGTTGCAAGTCGAAGTTGATTTCATTTACACGCGAACTTACACGCCGACTCACACGTCGAAAGATTATTTGACCGAGTTTTACGGCACGTTCGACGACGTTCGCGAAAAAAATTACGACGGCTTCATAATGACGGGTGCGCCGCTTGAGCTTGTCGAATTCGAGGACGTGACGTATTGGCGCGAACTTACCGAAATCATGGACTGGAGTAAGTCACACGCCTGGTCGACGTTTTACATTTGCTGGGGCGCGCAGGCGGCTCTGTATCATTATTACGGCGTGCAGAAATATTTGTTGCCCGAAAAAATATCGGGCGTGTACCGTCACCGTTTGTGCGTGCAACATGAAAAAATTTTCCGCGGCTTCGACGATGAATTTTTTGTACCGCATTCGCGATACACCGAAAATCGCCGTGAAGACATTTTGAACGTGCCCGCGTTGACGCTTTTGGCTGATTCGGCCGAGGCGGGTGTTTATGCCGTGGCGAATTTGGATGCTCGACAATTTTTCATCACGGGGCACGCGGAATATGACCCGAACACGTTGCGCAACGAATATGAGCGTGACCTTCGGGCGGGCTTGAATCCGAATATCCCGCAAAATTATTTTCCGCACGACGACCCGACGCTGGAGCCGGTTGTCAAGTGGCGGTCGGTGGCGCATCTTTTGTTCGCAAACTGGTTGAATTATTACGTTTATCAGGAGACGCCGTACGAACTTGAATCAATTGGTCGTCGGTGAGTTGTTGTGTTACTTTTCTTTTGGCGCAAAAGACCCGCTTTAAAAGCGGGGGAACAATTGGTTTGACCGCCTCGCCAATTGAAGCGACAACGTTGAACCAATTGGATGCAACGTCCACGTTGCCAAAAGAAAACAGCCCGCAGGTGA
>JAFVBP010000164.1 GCA_017479925.1 Selenomonadaceae bacterium
CGCGTCGAAGAAAATTCCGCCGTCGAAAATTTTCGTGCCGCCGTCGTCCGTGAAGGTGACCTGCGACGAATCTTTGACCGTGATTTTATTTGAGCCGACTTTGACGTAACTGTTGCCGCTTGAAATCGAAGCGTCCGAAATTGCGCCCGTCAAGCTGATTAAGTCGTCCGCCGCGAAATTCGTCAAGGTGTCGTTGCCGCCCGTCCAAACGAAAACGTTATCGTCGCCGAGTGAAACTTTGTTTGCTTTGGAATTGCCCGAAATCGTCGCGTTTGAAGTCAAGCCCGCGTCAATCGTCACGAGTTTTGAATCCGCCGTGAAATTTTCGGTCGACGCGCTCAAGGTGACCGCCGTGCCTGCAGAATTAAAAATTCCGTCGCCCGTGAAAACGTTGGTCGAGCCGACAACGGAAATTTTCTTCGACGCCGCATCTTGAAGCGTCAACGAACCGTCGCCGAAGCCGAACACGAAATCGTTGCCGACGGAGCCGAAATTTTCAATCGCCGCGCCCAACGAAATTTTGTCGGAATCGTAATCGGTGACCGTGTCGTTGCCCGCGCCGAAAATGAAAACGTCCGTGCCGCTGCCGCCCGTCAACAGGTCGTCGCCCGCGGAGCCGTCGAGCGTGTCGTTGCCGCTGCCGCCCGTTAAAGTGTTATCGAGCGCGTTGCCCGTGATTTTGACTGCCTTCGTGCGCGTCGAAGCGTCGACAATTTTAATCGCGGAGCCAATCGTTACGGGCGAAGTCGTTGCATTTGTGACGGTTAAGCTTTCGACGGTCGGGTCGTCAATTTCGTTGCCCGTGACGTTGAGCGTCGACAATTTCGCCGCGCCCGTCAAAAGAATTGAGCCGTCGTCCGCCGTCAACAAAATGTCGTCGCTTTTGACCGTGCGATAAAAGTTGCCCGAAATCGACAGCGTGTCCGTCGCGCCGAAATTTTTAATCGTGTCGTCGCCGCCCGTCCACACGTAAAAATTTTTCGTGCCGCCGCCGACAATCGAATCGTCGCCCGTGCCCGCGTCAATCGTCACGCGGTTTGCGGAGTTTGTGATTGTGTCGTTGCCCGCGAAAGTTTTCAGCGACGTTGAAGCGGTCGTGTTGTCAACCGTCAAGTCCGCGTTTTGATGAGCCAGGTACCGCAGGAAAATGTAGCCGCCCGCGTAACTTGCCGCAGAAACGCCCAAAACGGTTATGGTGTTTTCGCTCAACGACAGAGCTTGTGCAAGTTTGGTCGACGAAGCCGCCAAAGTTTTCAGCGCGGAAGTTCGCGTGTCGTCGATGCCGTGCGTCAAGTCCGCCATACCTTCCTTGATGAAACCGGGCAAGTAGTCAAAATAATCGATATTCGCCCGCATGACGGCATGAGTCAGTTCGTGCGCAAGCGTGCGGTCGAGATATTTTTGACCGTTGTTCGGGTCGCCGTCTTCGCCCGTGACGGAGCCGTAATAATACGTGTTGATGTGAATTTTGAGGTCGTTGGTGCATTTCTGCGCGTAACCGGGACCGCCCCACGTCACCGCCAAAGAGCCGCTGCCTTCGTCGGCAAGAACAATCCACAGCGTCTTTGTGACGGCGGAACTTTCGGAGCCGAAGCCGTAATTGTCGCCGTAACTTTCGGCAATGAGGTCAAGTCCGCTCGTCAACCACCAAGTGTAAATCGCCTGCCAAAGATAAATTTCGTTGTCGCTCAAGTCGTCGAAACTTCGGGCAACGGTCGCCGTGCCGCTGACTTCGCCGAGTTTGACTGTCAAGCCGTTGGCGGTGAATTCGTCGCCCGTGAACGCAATCAAGTCGCCGCTTTCGGGCACAACGGATTCGGCAGTTTTGACGGTGCCGCCCGCAGACGAACCCGTAATCGCGCCCGTGTCGTCGTCGTCCAAAATTATGCCGCAGTACGTCCGCAGAAAAGTTTCGGCGTCGTTGACGGTTTTGCAGTCGCTCAAAAGTTGCGTGCGAAAGTCCGCGTAACTTGAAAAATTCGACACGGCAGAAATCGCCTCGTCGAGAGCCGCCTCGCCTTGACTGTCGGTCGCGTCAAGTACAGCCATGAAATTTTTTATAACGTCGCGTTGAGTCGTCACGGTCGTTGCCTCCAAAAGAATTTGCCCGCAGTTTACAAAAGTTTTCGCCGCAACGCAACCGCCTTGAAACTTTGTGCGAAGCGTGTTATTATTCGCCGTGAAATTTTTGGAAAGGAGCCGTCAACACATGAAGCACGTTTTGTCGGTCTACGTCGAAAATCAACCGGGCGTTTTGGTGCGCGTCGCAAGCATGTTCAGCCGCCGCGAATTCAATATCGACAGCCTGTCGGTCGGGATAACTCAATCGCCCGAATTTTCGCGGATAACGGTCGTCGTGCACGGCGACGCGGCACTTGTCGATCAAATGGTCAAACAGCTCGAAAAAATGCCCGTCGTGCAAGCGGTACAGCTGCTCGATTCGGCGACGGCGGTCACCCGCGGCATGACGATGATTAAAGTCGCCGCCGACGACACTACGCGCCTCGACGTGCTCAAAATGGCTGAACTTTTCCGCGCTCACGTCGTCGACGTTCAGCCGACAACGCTCATTTTTGAAATCACGGGCAACGACGAAAAAGTCACCGCTTTCACGCGACTGCTTGCACCTTACGGCATCAAAGAAGTCATACGCACGGGTCTTATCGCACTCGAACGCGGCGAAAACACCATCAACGATTATCGGCAAGCCCGCGAATATTACGGCAAGAACATGCTTTAATCGCACTTGACACAAAAAACCCTTCGCTATGTTTGGTCGCGGCGACAGCGTTTGAAAAATTTACGGACACGTCGCGAAAATTGTTTGTGCACTTTTTGAAAGTGCCGCGGCGAAAACACCATCAACGATTATCGGCAAGCCCGCGAATATTACGGCAAGAACATGCTTTAATCGCGCTTGACACAAAAAACCCTTCGCTATGTTTGGTCGCACCAAAACAACGGAGGGCTTTTTTACGTGAGCGGCAATTTTATCTGCCGACGGGCAGCTTGCGAACAATGACGATTTCGCCGACGGTTATTCGCTCAAAATCGCGTCAATTTCCTTGAACAGCTCGTTGACAAGTTCGCTTTCGGGCACCTTGCGGACAATGACGCCCTTGCGGAAAATGATGCCTTCGCCGTCCGCGCCCGCAATGCCGACGTCAGCCGTGCGCGCTTCGCCGGGGCCGTTGACGACGCAACCCATGACGGCGACCGTCAGCGTGCGTTCAATCGACGAAATTTTTTCTTCGACCTGCGCGGCAATTTTCGGCAAGTCAATCTTCGTGCGACCGCAAGTCGGACAGGCAACCAAAGTGACGCCGCCGTCGCGAAGACCGAGCGACTTGAGAATTTCTTTGGCGACTTTGACCTCGACAATCGGATCGCCCGTCAACGAAACGCGAATCGTGTCGCCGATACCTTCAGCCAACAGCGCACCGATACCGACAGCGGATTTAATGACGCCCGTGTTGACGGTGCCCGCCTCGGTTATGCCGACGTGCAGGGGATAATTTCGTTTGACGCTCATCAATCGGTAAGCCGCCAAAGTCAACGGCACGTCATGCGCTTTGAGCGAAATTTTTATGTCGAAAAAGTTTTCGTCCTCAAGAATTTTGACGTGTTCAAGCGCGGACTCAACCAAAGCTTCGGGAGTTGCGCCGCCGTATTTCGCCAAAAGTTTGCGACTCAATGAACCTGCGTTGACGCCGATACGAATCGGGATTTTTCGAGCCTGCGCGGCTTTGACGACTTCGCGAACGTGAGCTTCGCCGCCGATATTGCCGGGATTGAGCCGCAACGCGTGACAGCCCTGCGCGATTGATTCAAGTGCAAGTTTGTAGTCGAAGTGGATATCCGCGACGACGGGCACGTCAACCGACGAAATAATTTTGCCCAAAGTTTTCGCCGCCGTCATGTCGGGCACGGCGACGCGAGCAATTTCGCAACCCGCTTCAACAAGCCGCTGAATTTGTTCAATCGTAGCCGCCGCGTCTTGAGTTTTCGTGTTCGTCATCGATTGAATGCTGATTGGTGCGCCGCCGCCGACCTTCACGTTGCCGACGTTGATTTGTCGCGTAAGTTTTCGTTCAAACATGTTCATCATCTCCGCGAAAAATTTTAGCAGACACGGCGTCGACGGTCAAAAAGTTTTCGGTGAACGTTGCTTCAAGTTGACGTTGACAAATGCGACGGTTATAATCGTCGCGTTGACGAAGGGAGGCAACTTCAATGCAAGGTTCCAACGTGCGCGAGCTGACGACAATGTCAATGTGCCTTGCGCTGTGTTGCGTGACGGCGTACATCTCGTTCCCGTTGCCGTTCACGCCCGGCATGGTCACCGCGTTGACGTTCGCGCTGAGTTTGACGGCATACATCTTGAATCCGAAACAAACGTTCGCGGTAATTTTGTCGTACATCTTGCTTGGCGCGGCGGGCTTACCCGTTTTGGGTGGCGGACAAAGTTTGAGCCGACTCATCGGACCTGCGGGCGGATTTTACTTCGCGTGGCTCGTCGCGTACCCGATTTTGAGCGCGGTTAAAGGTTCGTCGCCGAATTTCAAACGGTACCTGTTGGCGAACGTGTTGACTGCCGTGCCGATAACTTACTCGGGCGGCTTGATTTCGATGATTTTGGTTTTGGACGTGAATTTGTGGCAGGCGGCGACGATGGCAATTTTCCCGTTCATTCCGGGCGACCTGCTCAAAGCGGCGGCGGCTTCAATCGTCGGCGTGCGACTGCAAAAATTTATCGGGAGGCGCGAACTTTGACGGCTTTGGACATTGCGCGACGTATTGTCGACGGTTATCGACTTCGGCGCGACGAGGCGAATTTTTTGTTGACGGCTCCGCTTGACGAAATTCAATCGGGCGCGGCTTTGATTCAGAAAAAATTTTTCGGCAACCGCGTCGACCTGTGCACGATTGTCAACGGCAAAAGCGGACGTTGCGGCGAAGACTGCAAATATTGCGCTCAATCGGCGCGGCACCACACGGGCGTTGACGAATACAACTTTCTGCCCGTCGAAGAAATTTTGACCGTCGCGCTTGCCGACCAACGTGCGGGCGCGAATCGATTTTCGATTGTCACGAGCGGGCGTGCTCTTGTCGGCGACAATTTCGAGCGGGCGATTGAAACTTACAAAATCCTGCGCGAACGGCTCACGATTAAACTTTGCGCGTCGCACGGCATTTTGTCCGCCGAACAACTCGGCAGGCTCAAAGCGGCGGGCGTCACGCGTTACCACCACAACTTGGAAACTTCGCGCAGATATTTTCCGCACATTTGCACGACGCACACTTTCGACGACCGAATTTCGACGATTAAAGCCGCTCAAAATGTCGGGCTTGACGTGTGTTCGGGCGGCATTTTCGGCATGGGCGAAACGTGGCAAGACCGAATCGATATTGCGTTTGAACTTGCCGCGCTCAACATCAAGTCAATCCCGATAAACATTTTGACGCCGATTAAAGGTACCGCGTTCGAAAATTTGCCGCCGCTTGAAGTCAACGACATCTTGCGGATAATTGCGCTGTTCCGTTACGTCAATCCGACGGCGCACGTTCGACTTGCCGCGGGACGAAAATTCTTGCCCGACGCGGGAGCCGACGCTTTTCGACACGGAGCGTCCGCCGCGATTACGGGCAACATGTTGACGGTGACGAGCCGCAATATCCGTGACGACATGAAACTTTTGCGCGAACTTGCCTTGACGAATTAAATGTTACTTTTCTTTGGCAGCAAAGAAAAGTAACCAAAAGAAACTGCGCCTGCTACGATACATCCTGTATCGTGCGACAGGCGATTGCGGCCGTCATCCATGACGGCCGGAGTTTCGTTGCGTGTCAAAAGTTGCTTGACGAATCGGTTACTGTGATTTAAGCTTGTCGAAAATCTTTCGGGAGGTCAAACCATGAGCAGACTTTTGATTTCCGACGACCGCAAGTCGATCATCATGCTGATTGGCGGCAACGGTCAAGACATCTCCGCGGGCGGCAAAGCCATGCAGTTTTTGACGGCGAACACAACCGACGCCGCGCAGGAAAAACACGTTCCGCAAGTCACCGTTGACGGCAAAAAAATTCGCGTGCAAGTCGGCTCCGTCGAACACCCGATGACTGACGCGCATTTGATTCAGTGGATTTACCTGCAGACCAAACGCGGCGGGCAATACGTCCATTTGAGCGCGAGCGACAAGCCCGTTGCCGAATTCGTCGTTGCCGACGGCGACGAGCCGATTGCCGCTTACGAGTACTGCAACCTGCACGGTTTGTGGAAAGCCGACATCTGAAAATTTTCCGTCGCAACAAAAAAGCCTCGACCGAGTGTCGGGGCGATTTTTTTTTGCAGGCGTCGAAGCGGCGAGTAAAATTTCTTTAAAAAACTTCGGGCAGCTGATATAATCGACAAAAACTTTCGGAGGCAACTCGTGCATCAAATTTTGTTTTACGTCGGCGACTTCCCGATTCGTTCGTACGGCGCGGTCTTGAGCCTGTCAATTTTTTTGGCGACGGGCGTCGGCTACTTTATGGCGAAATTCGACGGGCGCGGCTACGAAAAATTCATCGTCGACACGGGTTTGATCGGCGGCTTTTTCGGCTTGCTCGGAGCGCGACTTTGGGACGTGTTTTTTTTCGACTGGAGCTATTACCAAAATCATCTCGACGAAATTTTGAACGTGTGGCAAGGCGGCATGGCTGTCCAAGGCGGCATTATTTTGGGCGTGACGGCGGGCGGACTTTACGCGAAGTCAAAAGGTCTCGACGTGATTCACCTTGCGGACATTTTGGCACCCGCGATTGTGCTCGGTCAAGCGTTGGGACGTTGCGCGAACCTGCTCAACGGCGACGCATTCGGCGCACCGACGGGCGGCAATTTCGGAATCGTCTACCCCGACACGACGCTTGCTTATCGCACGTACGGCACGCAACCGCTGTTTCCCGCCGAAGTTTGGGAGTGCCAACTTGACATCGTGATTTTCGCGCTGCTTTTGATTTTTCGTTGCACCAATTACGTCAAAGGTCAATGTTTCGCGCTGTACGTCATGCTTTACGCGGCGGCAAGATTCGCGCTGGAATTTCTTCGCGGCGACTACACGCAACAAGTTTTCGGCGTACTGAAATCCGCGCAGGTGACAAGTGTCGTCGCGTTCACCGTCGCGCTGATAATTTTCGTTTGGTTACAAATGCGAAAGTCCGACCGTCATGGATGACGACGCCACACGTCAACCGTCGCCGATTAAAATCTTTAGGAGGTCACATCATGCCGGTACAAACAACCGAAGACGTTTTGAAACTCGTCGAAAGTTACAACAATCCGCCCAATCGCCTGCGCAGTGTGCAGGAAATTACCGCCTGCTACAACCGTGCGCTGGAAACGTACAAAAAACTTTGCTTCATGTCGGGCGACGTGCGCGACCAAAAAATCGCCACACACGCCGAAATTAAGGCTCTCGGTTGGGTTCTCGGCAAGCCCGAAAAAGACATCATCAAAGACATCACCGCCAATTCCAACCGCCCGAATTTCCCGTTGCAGTTGACAAGATGAATCACATCGACGAATTGCGCAAAATTTTGGACGCGGAGAAACTCGAACTGCAAAGGTTTTCGCGGAAATTTTACTTCATTGCCGTGGCGATTTTTGTGACGCTTGCCTTCGTCACCGTATTGTGGCCGAAACCCGACTTGCCGCCGAGTTGGCATCAAGAAATTTTGTCGTCGAACGCGATAAGTTACGTTCGTGACGGCAAACTCGTCGCGCTGCCCGACGGCGATTATCCGCTTGCCATGCCGCCCGAAGGCACTTTCGTCGACAAAATCGCGGTGCTTTTGCTCGTGCAGGTCGACGGCAACTGGTACCCGCTCAATATCGCCGACGATTCGGTCATCCCGCGCCGTGGAAAGCTTTTGCCGCTGAAAATTTTGTTCGGCTTCACGTCCGCACACGCCGAAAACACGCTCACGTACAAAGAAAAAACCGGCAACGACGCTCGTGCCGATTATCGGAAAAAGGCGATTTATTATCTTGAAGTCAAAAACGGTTACGGTCGAGTTCAGCGCAAGTTTGAGATTAAAGACGTGCCGCCGCGAAAGTGCAATTAGGAATTGGAAATTTGGAATTTGGAATTAAAGTGCCGTAACAATTATTCATTCCGCAGGCTTCGGTTCAACGGTCGCTTTAAAAGCGACGGAACAATTTGAACGGTCGTTTCACAACCGAAACGTTGACATTAAGCATTGATTTTCATGCCGCCGCGAAATTAATCGACGGGCTTCGGCGGAGGTGCGGGCTTCGGCACCACAACTTTCGGCGGTTTGACGGGCTTCGGCTCGACGGGTTGCGGCTCGTCTTCTTTCGGCGGATTGTTGTTTTGCGGCTCGTCCGGGTCGGGCATCACCGAATCGCGAAACTTTGACCAGAAATCCAAATATCGACAATCGAAGTCGGGCAGAATCAGTTTCGCGTTTTCGCGGGTGAACATTGGTTTGAAGTTTGAGGCTTCGGCAGTCGAGAGGTCAACGATAAAAATTGCGCTGACAACCACCGTTGCCAATATTAAATTTTTCGCTAACCATCTCATCGGAGTTCAGTCCTTGTGGAAATTTTTTTATCGTGACGGAGCTTGAGGCGGTCCGAATCTCTTTCGCTTGCCGCCGCGCACGTCTTGTGACGGCTTCGGTCGGCTTGGTATGAAACGCGGTGTCGGTCTTGTCGGCGTTCGCGAAGACCAAACTTTTGCGGGACGGTTGCCGCGCCTTCCGATATTTATCGGCGGAATGAACGGTCTGTTGAATCGCGGCGGTCGAATGCTTCGTTGTTCGACGAAAATTTTTGCGTCGACGGTCAATTCTGCCGCGTCAGTCGTGCCCGCGAAGATTATAATCGCAAATGCCGAGATTGTCGTCAAAAGTTTGGCGGCTTTTTTCGTTCGATCGAGCCTCCAAAACGGCGAAAAACGGAAAGCCGGCTTTGACTGACTTCCCGCTTGCTGTTTGTCGAAGGAAATTTGACTTGTCGTCGGGGCGGGGAGGTGCCGACTTTCCGCGAAGAATTTTTTCAACGTGGTCACTTCCCTCAATGAATTTACGCAAATTCTCGCAGGAGGAAGATTGCCAACAGGCCGCCGATGACTTCGTTCGGGAGACCGAGGACAAGTCCTATAAGTGCCAGAATCAACAACATTTTGCTCGTCCTCCTTCCGTGTCGGTACCGCTTCCAATCTTGATGTCGAAACGATTGTACAAACTTAGCCCGTGTTTGTCATTAGCCCAAGATTAAATTTTCCAGCCCGGTGTATCGCGATTGTTCCCGTGACGACGCGCTTTGACGGCGTGTGCTGACGTTAGCGGTTTCGGTGAGTTCAAAGCGTCCGGTTCCGCGAAATAATTCGAATCGTGCGTGATGACAATCAGCGTGCGATTTTTTTGCGGCTGTCGGCGACAAGTGCGTCGTGATTATCTTGAGCACCATGGCGCGTTTTTTGTATTCCCGACAAAGTCAACTCAAAAGTGAAGCATGACTTCGACGCCGAACTTTACAAGCAACCATCGTTGAGCGGTTTTTTCAGTGAATCAAAAATTATCGGCACATAAAATGTGGCATCATCTCAAACGTCGGCCGAATGTCGGCTATATGTATTACGGCTGCGGCAACTGAACCGTTGATAAAAATCTAACCAAAGTTGCAAAAAGATTTGACGTGGTGTACAATTTCGTCAAAGGAGGACAAATAAAACCTTAGTGACAGAGGCGGCTCTTCAATAGCTCCTCATAAGACTGCGACGTTGCTTATATGCTTCGCAAAGAGAACCGGTAGGAACGGTCGATTGATTATTACGCGAAAACCAAGCAGCAGTTTGCCGATAGTCGTAAAGCAAATTACACAAAATCTGAAGGCATTCACGAACAAGAAACTTCAGATGTGTACCCGTCGCTACCGGGGAATTTAAGCCTGTGGAGCGTCATACCAACGCGAGTGGCTTTAGCAAAAGCGGACGCGCTGAAGCAGGAAGATGTATCGCGAGAGCATCACTGTATAGATATGTGCTATTCCTTCCAAGGTTGCATATATTTATCGTAGCGGAAGAAAAATCGACGAAAGGAAGGTGTAAACGTGGTCGACAAAATCGCAGCTCACGTTCATGAATTGAAAAGCCCCGAAATTTTTCGCGGCGATGTGGGACAGAGCATTATGTATCGAGTTCCGAAATATCAGCGGGCGTATGTTTGGGGACGCGATAACTGGAAAGATCTGTTCAATGATATTGCCGAAAACGAGCCGGGGCACTTTACCGGCGCAATTCTCTGCATCAAGGTAAATGAGAGCCCTAAATTCGACGAATACGAAATCATCGACGGGCAACAGCGTCTGACGACCATGAGTCTGTTTCTTGCCGCAATGTACAAGGTTATCGAAAGTTACGGCGTTGATAATTTGGACTACGATCAAGAACAGGCTTTTAAGCAAATTAAAAACGAATTGATTGTCAAAGTGGATACCGGAAAGTATTGGTTGCGAATCTTCCCGCAGAAAGATGAACAAAACCGCGACGACTACTTGTACATCATGGATGGCGGCGGCACAAACAACCAGAACAAAGATTTTCTCAATCTCCTAAATCCAAAAATTGACGGCGTCGACAAACCTGCTCCGTCCCGACACGGAAACAGACGCCTTTGCAAAGCTTACAAATTTTTTAAAACCGAGATTGGCAAGTATGCCCGTGCGGGCAATGCCAACACAGACAAACAGCTCGAGAATTTGTTTGCTTTGCTTGCGAAAATCAATGCGACGAGATTTGTCCGAATACTCGCCGCGAACAAAACGAGCGCGAACAAACTTTTCGAGGTCTTGAATAATCGAGGTGTTCCGCTGACCATTGCCGATCTCATCAAAAATCATTTGCTCTCTCAATTTGACGGGACAAAAGCAACGGCGGCAAGCAAAAAATGGAGCGAGGTTAGAAAAATTTTTTCTCGCGAAGACGGCACGACGATTCCGCCCAAAGAGCAGGAACGCTTTTTCCGTCAGACTTACAACGCGTACAGACATACTTGGAACATGCCCCTTGCTACCGGCAAGCAGGAAAATTTGTATGATGAATACGAAAAACTGATTAACAAAGACGCCACGCAGGTTATTGATCAACTTGTGGAGGCCTCGCACTTTTACAGCCAAATTCAAGGCTACAATCAAATTCCGGACTACGACAATAAGCTTTCGGTGGAATTGAAAAATTTGTTCGTCGACCTGCGTCACATTAACGGGGCCACGAGTTACACATTGCTGTTGTACCTCTTCAAAAATCGCGCCGAACTCAAAATTGACGATAAAAAAGGCGACGAGCTGAAAAAAATCCTGCGCTTGTTGATTGCGTTCTTTGTGCGGCGAAATTTTACGAACAACCCGCAGACAAATGCTCTCGAAAGAATTTTCATGGATTTTATCGAAGACATTCGCGGCAAGAAAGACAACGACGGCAACCTTATTGATGTTCCTTACGTCGGCGCGAAGATTTGCGAAAAATTGCGCGAACGGCTCAAAGAACGCTATTTGTACACGAACGGCGGTGACGATCCTTTCGAAAATGTTCTTCGCGGTGATGTTTACGACGGTTCCGGCTCTGACAATGACATTCGCTTTGTTTTGGTGAAACTTGCCGAAAATCATTTGAGCGAAAAAGATAGACCCGACTTCTGGAAAAAGAAAACCGGTAACGCGAAATCATCGATTCAACGCTTGGTTTGGAGCATTGAACACGTCTTGCCGCAGACCTTAGGTAAAGGTTCTCCGTGGATTGCCGAGTTGGGCTGTAACAATTTGAGCGAGGCGCAAGCTGTTCAAGATGATTTTGCCGACAAATTGGGCAACTTAACCTTGACGCTCACAAAGTACAATTCCGAGCTGAGCAACAAATCTTTCGTGGAAAAACGCGACGCCAAAGACAAGGACGGAAAATCTATCGGCTACAAAGATTCTCTGAGTCTTGACGGCGGTCTGAATTCGTATATCGCTACGCAGAAAACTTGGACGCCGACACAGATTGAAGCGCGAACCGAATTGCTCATCAAAGAGATTTTGAAAATCTTCGCATGGTGAACTGAAAAATTTTTTGACTATCGAAGACGCCCGAAAAAATTTTGAGGTCGGCAAGTACAACAATGCGCCGACATCAGCGACGTTTTGCACTTCGACGATATAAGCTCTCCTGCGCGGAGAGTTTTTTGTTACACGAAACGAACGCAAATTTTTATTGAGATTTTAAGCCGCCTCTGATATATTGAAAAAAATTTGTCGGGAGGCGATTGTCATGTTCGCGAAGTTCGTCGGGAAAATTTTTGTCGCGGCGGTGACGGTTGTAATTTGTTGTTCGCTCAACTTTTGCGAGGCGGCGAAGAAAACCATTGCCGTCATGCCGCTTGAAAACGTTTCGGGTTACAGCGATCAGCGCGTCGCGGAGCTTATGACCGAACAGTTGCTTGTTGCAATTCATTCGAGCGGCAATTATACCGTCGTCGAACGTGCGCAAATGGAAAAAATTATGCGCGAACAAGGCTTTGAAAACATCGCGGCTGACCCGAACAAAGCTGCGGAGTTAAACAAACTTTCGGGCGCGGATTACTTGCTCGTCGGCAAAGTCACAATGGCTGTCGTCGACAACAATCCCACGGCAAACACCGTCTCGAAAATTTCGAACATCTTCGGGCTTGGCGACTTGGGCAACACGGCAAGCAATTACGTCGACAAGTTCAAGGGCAAAATTGCGCTGGAGATTCGTTTTGTCGACAACACGACGGGCGAAATTATCATCGCCAAAACCGTCGAAGGCTCAAAAAGCGGTGCGTCTCAACTCGAAGCTTTGAACGCTGCCTGCAAAGTTGCCGCCGAAAATTTCTTGCGCGACTTGGACGAAGTCAATCCGTTCCGTGCACGCATTGCCGAAATTTCGGGCGAAGACGTTTACATTGACCGCGGTTCACTTGACGGCTTGCGTCGCGGCGAAGTGTTAATTGTTGCCCGCGAAGGTGAGCCGATTGTCGTCAACGGCAAAATCGTCGCCGTGAAACAAACCGTCATCGGCAAGATCAAAGTCGTCGAAGTCAATTCCGATTACGCGCTCTGCAAAAAGCAGTCGGGCGAAATTCACAAAGGCGATATCGTCAAACGAGGCTGAAAGTTACTTTTCTTTTGGCGCAAAAGAAAAGTAACCAAAAGAAAACAGTTCGCTACGATACATCCTGTATCGTGCGCGAACGGCGGCCGACATCCATGTCGGCCTGAATTACGCATGGTTGCTTGTTTTTAAGGAGCTGACGATATGAAACGATTCGCGGCAGTGATTTTGTCGTTGCTGATGATTTTGTCGGCAACGGCTTTGGCGAAGTCCGTAACCGTCACGGGCACGGGCATGACGCCTTCGGATGCCGAAAACGACGCGCTTAGAGCCGCCGTCGAAAACACTTTGGGCGTGCTGGTCGATTCGGAAACGCTCGTACAAAATTCAATGGTTATCCGCGACCAGATTTACACGCAGTCACGCGGCTTTGTCACCGATTACAGCGTCGTTGCCCGCGAACAAACTTCAAGCGGTTGGCGCGTGACGATTAACGCGACGGTCGACACGCAGCCGAATTCCAAACTCATGAACGAATTGACGCGGCTGGGCATCATCAACGTGCAACTGCGCAACCCGAAAATTGCCGTCTACGTGCCCGAAATTCACCTTCAATATCGCGTGCCCGATCCCGCAGGTGAAACGGCGATTGTCAAGGCGTTAATCGACGCGGGCTTTTCAAACGTCACCGAAGTCGGCACGCGGCTCAACGTCGCCAATCCGCTCAAAATGACTGCCGCGCAAATGACGCAGGCGGCTCAACAATTCGGCGCGGACATCATGATTGTCGGCGAGGCGTTCAGCGAAGGCGTCGGCGACCCCGCTCAATGGCTGCCCGGCAATCAACGCACGAACATGCAGGCTTGTCGCGCCCGCGTCGAGGCGAAAATGTTTGTCGTGCGCACGGGACAGATTATCGCCGCTGACGGCAAGTTCGGTTCCGCTTACGACAATTCGCAGGCCGTCGCGTCGAAAAAAGCTTTGGCGGCGGCGGGTAAACTCATGGGCGAATATCTCGTTGAGCAGATAACGGGCATGTACACTTCGCGCCAGGGCATTGAAGTTGTCGTTTACGCGGCGGATTTCAGCAAAGTCAATCTCGTCCAAAGCGCGCTCGGTCAAGTCAACCGCGTCAAAAACGTTAATTTGTCGACATACGAAGGCGGTCGCGCAGTTTTCACCGTGCAATACGGCGGCTCCCCGCAGACACTGTTCAACGAACTGCAGGCTTTGACGGCGGCAGATTTGACGTTGCAGTCGCTCACTTACAACACGCTGACGATTTCCGTCCGCTGATTTCGGAGGTTTATTATGGACATCGATTTGATTAAACTTGCAGGCGGCTTGATTATCGGCGTCGTGATAATTCTCGTGCTGAAATTCATGATTGAGTTGCCGTTCAAGCTCGTTTGGAACAGCTTGATCGGCGCGGCGATTCTCTACATCGTGAATTTGACGGGGCTTGTCGCGATAAAAATCACGTTCATTCACGCGCTGATTGTCGGCGTCTTGGGCGTGCCGGGATTGATTCTGTTGCTGATTTACCTGCACTTCTTCAAGTAACCAAAGAAAGCTGCCGCCCGCGTTGACGCATCCTGCGTCAATGTGACGAGCGGTTTCGCGACCGACATCCATGTCGGTCGGAATTACGCATTACGAATTACGAATTACGAATTACGCATTGAAAAAACCGCTTCCGTTTTCGGAGGCGGTTAATTTTTTTCAGTCGGTGAAATCACAGCCGCGCAGATTGAAGCCGTGGTCGAGTGGTCCCGAACCGTTGCCGAGATTCAAGTCCGTCGACAGCGCGCCCGTCAGATAACTTTTCGCACGACCGACGGCGGAATTTAAGTCGCGTCCTTTGGCAAGGTTTGCGGCAATCGCTGAACTCAACGTGCAACCCGTGCCGTGCGTGTTCGACGTGTCGATTCGTCGAGCGTGAAACCATTTGCCCGCGCCGTCGAACAGGTAATCGTTGGCGTCGCTTTGACCGTGACCGCCTTTCGCAAGCACGGCGATTTTGTAACGGTCGAAAATTTTTTGTGCACCAAGCTCCATTTCACGCGGCGAAGAAATTTTTTCGCGAACGATAACTTCAAGTTCGGGCACGTTCGGCGTGATAATCGTCGCGAGCGGGAACAATTTTTCTTCGAGCGATTGAACGGCGTCTTCGTCAATCAGCCGTGCGCCGCTTGTGGCAATCATGACGGGATCGACGACGATATTTTTCGCGCCGTAACGAGTCAACTTCGCGGCAATGACTTCAATCAGCGTCGCGGAAGAAACCATACCGATTTTGACGGCGTCAGGCACAATGTCTTCAAAAATCGCGTCGAGTTGGTCGCCCAAAAATTGCGCCGTCGAATTTAAAACCGAACGCACGCCGCAAGTGTTTTGAGCGGTCAAAGCAGTTATCGCGCTCATGCCGTAGACGCCGTTCGCCAAAAAAGTTTTCAAGTCCGCCTGAATGCCCGCGCCGCCCGAAGAGTCCGAGCCCGCGATTGTCAATGCCGTAAAAATATTGCATCACTCCTTGAAAATTTTTCGCCTGAACGAATTGGATGCAACGTCATGTTGTCCCGCGATTGTCAAAGCCGTGTTCAATTATAAAGCCGCCAAAGCTGCGTCGTATCTGCCGAAAATAAATTCGCGTTTGACTTTCTTTATGAACTTGACGCTTGTCACCAACTCAAAAATTGTATTCACAATACCGCCGATGTCAAGCAACTTGAAATTTCTTGTCAAGCCGACTTCGACGAGATTCACGCCGCTTGCAATCACGTTCGAGTAGCAGATAATTTTTTTCGTCTTGACCGCGTACAAATCCTGCGGAATGCTGCCGTCGTAAAAGCAGAAGTGGTACATTGCGATAAGACTGTTAATCAGCCGCGCCATAGCGACTTGACCGGAGACCGTCAAAACATTTGCGAAGTCCAAGCCGTAAGACGCAAGTTTCGCCGCGAATTTTGAATCAATGACGCTTATCACGGGCAACGGCAAGCTGTTCTTCGTGTTCACGTCCGAGCGAAGATGAGCAAGTTCCCTGGCAAATGAAACGCCGACTTTTTTGAAACCTTCCGCGCCTTCAGTAAGTTTTCCCGCAGTTTTCTGCAAGACCAAAGCGGTCGACGCACGTTCGCCAAAAACGTCGCGCTTGCCGTCCGATTTTATGTGATAGGAAACAAAATCTTTCGTCGTGAGCGTGGAAGTTGCAATGTTCGCCGTCCCGAAAATCAAGCCGAGCAACGGGTCATGCCCAATCGCCGTTACGCGGTGCCCCATGTGTCCGCCGCCCGACAACGCACCGTTCGCACCGAGGCCGGCGTCGAATGGCACGGGATTGTTTATGATTTCGTCCAAAGTCGGGTTGTAATATTGATGTTGCCTGCCCGAATATTCGCCGCCGTGAAACGGATCACTTTTGCCGCCGGTTTGGTCGTCGACGCGCTCAATAAATTTCGTCAGGTAATGTTGACGCAGAATTTGCAAGCCGACGGTAAAGAACATTATCGAAACTTCCGTGTCGTTGAGCGAAGTTTTTTCCTCGAATTCGCGGTTGAGTGCTCGCAGGTAAGCGGGCGTGTCTTCGGCGAATTTTTTCAAGCGTTGAATGCGCTCCAAATTTTTTTGCATGTCGCGGCGAACGGAAAGGTAATTTCCTTCGTACTCGGCGACAATCGCGTCAAATTCGTCAAGTCGGCTCATTTTTACTTCACCACTGAATTCAGGATGTTGTAACGCGCCATAACTTCGCTATAATCGTTTTGCGCGTCCGCAACTATTTTCGCGAGTCGATTGAGTTTGTCGGCACCGTCGGCTTTGACGGCGCGCAGATTTTTTATCGCTGTCACAATCTTCGCTTTGCAACTTTCAATTTTCTCCAGCCACTCACGCGATTTCTTTTCAAATTCTTCTTTGAAAAAACGTTCGCGCTTCTCTTTCATTTCGCTTTTAAGAATGTAAGTGAGGACTGTGGCGGGCAAAGCAAGCCACGAAAAACCCGCACCGGCAACAGAAGAACTGAAAGCACGGGCGAATTTTGCGCTGAGCACGGCACCTGTGCCGATTGCAGAGCCGCCGATTGCCGCACTTGTCGCAAGAGCGTCAAAAACAGCTTTAACGCCCGGTTTATCGCCGTCTTCGCGTCTAATCGTCTCGATTTTGCTTTTGTAATCGGCGGTCTTGCGTTTGTAATACGCGCGCTGTTCCTTGAGCAAATTGATTTGAGTTTGAACGTTCGCATGTTCTCTGTCAAGCGCGTCGATGATTTTTTTCTGTTGCTGCTCCAAATCTTCGAGCACGGGCGCATAAAGCTTAGCGGCGGCCGTTGCGCCAAGTTCGCGACCTTCCGCTTCCTGGTCTGTGGTAGCGTAGTCGATCACTGTCCCGGCGGCTTTGGCACCTTGATAAACTGCCGCTGCCTTGAAAATTATCGGAATAAGCCAAAACATTTGATATCGCCTCCAAACTGTTTTGATAATGATGAGCATTATAACACGCAAGAAACGAAAAATGTCGCCTGCGGGACGATATTTTTCATTTCGCGTTAAGTGTGACGGTCATTTTTCGCGAGGCGATTGAGTTCGTCGGCACCGTCGGCATTAAAGTCGCGCAGATTTTGTATCGCTGTCACAATTTCCGCTTTGCACGGCACCTGCGCCGATTTCCGCGTCGCCGCTTGCCGCAAGATCGTCGAGAACAGCTTTAACGCCCGAAGAGTCGCCGTGTTCGCGTTCGTAATGCGCGCACTGTTCGGTAAGAAATTTCGCTTGAGTTGCAAAGTTGGGCTGTTCGTCTTTTTCTTCGGCGGCGGTCGCTGCTCCAAGTTCGCGGTCTTTTTTTAATCTTTGAAAAATCAACGCTACCTCGGGAATTGGTGGAACCAACATTTGATATCTCCTCCAAACTGTTTTGATGAGAGGCATTGTAACGCGCAATAAACAAAAAATGTCGCCTGCGGGGCGACATTTTTCATTTCGCGTTATGTGTGACGGTCACAGAGTCTTCAACAGTTCGGAAATTTTTTCGACGAGTTCACTGCGGTTGAAGTGCAGGAATTCACCGCTGCGACGGATTTTGACTTCGACATCTTCGCCCGCCAAAGTTTTCGGGCTGACGGTCACGCGCAACGGGTAACCAATCAAGTCGCAGTCTTTGAACTTGACGCCCGCACGTTCGCGCCTGTCGTCAAGCAAAACGTCGACGCCCGCCGCTTGAAGTTCGCCGTAAATTTTTTCCGCGCAGGCAAGTTGAGCGTCGTCCTTTGCGTTGACGACCACAACGACAACTTCAAACGGGGCGATAGCTCGCGGCCAGATGATACCGTCCGCGTCGTTGAACTGCTCAATCGCCGCCGCCATCGTGCGCCCGACGCCGATACCGTAGCAGCCCATCTCGAAGAATTTTTCGCGACCGTCTTCGTCAAGAAACGTCGCGTGAAGTGCTTCGGAATATTTTTTGCCGAGCGTGAAAACTTGCCCGACTTCGATACCGCGAGTCATTTTTAACGGTTTGCCGCAATGCGGACACGGGTCACCGTCGCGAACCATGCGAATATCTGCGACGATAATTTTCCGTGACGCGAAATCTCTGCGCGGCGTGACGTTGATAAAATGCGCATCAACTTCGTTGGCACCCGCGACGGCGTTTGACATCTCCATAACCGTTTGGTCGACGACGACAATCGCGCTGTCGGCAAGCCCGATTGGACTCATGAAACCCGCGTGTGAATTCGCGTCTTCGATTAATTTTTCGCCCGCCATGTAAAGATGATTCGCGCCGTCAACCGCGTTCAAAACTTTGATTTCGTTGACATCGTGGTCGCCGCGCACGAAGGCGACAATCAAACGTTCGTCGTCGTCCATAAAGGCAACGGCTTTAATCGTCTTTTCAATCGGCACGCGCAGGAAATTTTTGACCAGTTCAATCGTGTGACAGTCGGGCGTCGAAACTTTTTCAAGCGGGCGAAGTTCTTCGGCTTCGGCGTGAATCAATTTGAGTTCGGCTTTTTCGTCGCTTGCGGCAAAGTTGCACGCTTCGCAGTAAGCGATTGACGATTCGCCGCTTGGAGCCAAAACCGTGAATTCGTGCGAATGTCCGCCGCCGATTGCGCCGTTGTCCGCTTCGACGGCACGGAATTTCAAGCCGCAACGCGTGAAAATTCGGCTGTAAGCGTCATACATTTTGTCGTAAGAAATATTCATGCCGTCAACGTCGCGGTCAAAGCTGTACAAATCTATCATGATGAATTCACGGCTGCGCATCAAACCGAAACGCGGGCGAATTTCGTCGCGATACTTGTTTTGAATTTGATACGGCATGAACGGCAGTTGCTTGTACGAGCGAATTTCGTCGCGAATCAGCGTAGTAATCATTTCTTCGTGCGTTGGACCGAGTGCGAATTCGCGACCGTGGCGGTCTTTGAGCCGCATCATTTCGTCGCCGTAAACCGACCAACGTCCGGACTCAATCCACATTTCGGCGGGCTGAACGATTGGCATCATGAGTTCTTGACCGCCCTTGGCGTCCATTTCTTCGCGGATGATCTGCATGATTTTTTTTATCGTGCGCCAACCGAGCGGCAGGTACGAATACAAACCGCCGGCTGCCTTGCGAATCAAACCTGCGCGATACATCAGCTTGTGGCTGACGAGTTCGGCTTCGGCGGGCGATTCGCGAAGTGTCGGCGCGTAAAGTTGCGTTGCTCTCATTGAGTGTGTCTCCTTTACCTGTGTGTTATGTTCGTGCAAAGGCAAAAATTCTACACCGAACGGCTTAAATCCTTTTGCGGCTGAATTCGCGTCCGAAATTGAGCGAGTCGGCGACGTGTCCAAATTGTCAAGACGTTCACCCGTCAACGACTGATTCACGGCGCGGCTCAAAGACATTGCCTTTATCGACGCGGATTGTAAAGTATCACGTTTTGACTTTCAAGGGCGCTATCGAATTTTCGTGCCTGCGCGCTGTCCTCGTCATGTGTGACGGTGATTCGTTGCGATTGTTGATGGCGGTTTCGGCAAAAAAAAACTTTCAAGTCGCCTGCCCGAAAGATTTTCAGCTTACGCGAACCGTGCGGAAAATATTCGGGCGATTGGTTACTTGAAAGGCAAGATTTCAGCCGTAAAGCGTTGATAAGGCGCGTTTGTAAGTCTCTGCGGAATTGTCGTCAGCCGGGCGGCCAAGTCATTTTTCGCCCGCCGAGCAAGTGAACATGCAGGTGATTGACGCTTTGTCCGCCGTTTTTGCCCGTGTTGATGACCAGTCGAAAACCGTCGTCGGCAATTCCGAGATCTTTGGCGAGTTTCGGCGCAACGTCAACGAAAATGTGCGCGGCAACATCTTTGTCGACGGTTTGGAAGTGCGCGACGCTTTGAATGTGTTTTTTCGGGACAATCAGCACGTGCACGGGTGCTTTCGGACTCAAGTCGCGGAACGCAACGACGCTGTCGTCCTCGAAAACTTTTTGCGAAGGAATTTTGCCTTCAGCAATGCCGCAGAAGATACAATCGTTCATGCGAAAACCTCCGTTGAAATTAATTTCGGGCAATTTTACACCGTCGCCGCGCCGTTTTGCAAGTTGACGAGCGAAAATTCATGTCCCGCGTGACGAATCAGCGCAATTAAATCGTCGAACGCGATTGAAATTGTCGCCGTGTTCGTGTTCGGGTGCAGTAACAGCGTTTTGCCTTGAAGTTCGGCGTCGATTATCGGTCGTTTTGCAAGTTCACGAACGAAAATTCATGTCCCGCGTGACGAATTGCCGCAATTAAATCGTCGAACGCGATTGAAATTGTCGCCGTGTTCGTGTTCGAG
>JAFVBP010000165.1 GCA_017479925.1 Selenomonadaceae bacterium
CCGTCGAAGTTATCGAACGCGAAAAACTTTCGGGCAATCGAGCTATCGGCGCAAGTGACCCGTCGCTGTCGACGATAAAAATTGTTCGTTGACACCGACCGCAACGGTAACAGGCCGTCATGGATGACGGCCGCGCCGCCCGTCGCACGATACAGGATGTATCGTAGCGGGCGCAGTTTCTTTTGGTTACTTTTCTTTGCTGCCAAAGAAAAGTAACACATCACGCCAAAGAAAAGTAACGTTCAGCTGTCAAAAGTGAAAATTGTTCGCCTGAAAGTTTCGTGATATAATCGCACGAAAAACTTTCGAGGTAAACTGTCGAATGCTCATCTTCAAGCGAAACATAAATCTGATTTTGATTTGCGTCGGCGCAACGGTTGCCAACATTATCGGCTCAACCGTCGCCAAAACGTTTCACCTGCCGATTTACCTGGACACGGGCGGCACGATTTTTATTTCCGTGCTCGGCGGCATTGCGCCCGGAATAATCGTCGGCTTCGCGACAAACATGCTCGACGCGATTATCGACAATGGGCTGAAAATCTTGCGCGACGAAACGACGGCGATAACGACCTTCGACTTCAACGAAGTTTATTTCAGCTCGGTCAGCGTGATTATCGCGCTGTTCACGGCGTTTCTGGCTCAACGCGGGCACTACAAAAATCTCACGAAAGTTTTCATGACAATACCCGCGACGGCATTTTTGACGACGGCATTCGGGCTGTCGATCAACTTTTTTTTGAGCATGACGGGCGACGTGACAATCACGCGAAATCTTGAATACAACTTCGTCGAAAAATTCTTCATCGAGAACTGCGACAAGGGCGCAATGATTTTGCTTGCATACGGCGCGACCAAACTCGTTCCGCCCGACATAAGCAACAGGTTTCACACGCTCGGACAAAAGCAGGACTTGACGAACGGCGAAATGCTTCGCGACATTGGCGCACGAAATTTGAATTTGTCGTCACTGCGCACGAAAATGTTGTTGACATTGATGGCGTTGATGTTTTTCACCGCCGCGGCGATTTCAGCGGTCAGCTATATCCTGTACAAAGATTCCGCCGTGCGCGAACGAATCAAAATCGCCGACGGGATAACGTCAATGGTCGTCAGCTCGATAAATCCCAATCGCGTCGACGATTATTTGAAACTCGGACGCGCCGCCGAAGGTTACAACGACGTTGAACGCGACCTGTATCGAATTCGCGCCAGCAATTCCGACATAAGATTTCTGTACGTATACAAAATCGAAGAGGACGGCTGTCACGTCGTTTTTGACTTGGAAACGGCGGACATTGAGGCTTCCGCGCCCGGCGAAATTCAAGAATTCGACGAAAGTTTTTACGAATATTTGCCCGCGTTGCTTGCCGGCAAACCGATTCCGCCGATTGTCAACGACGACACTTACGGCTACCTGTTGACGATTTACAAGCCCGTCTACAACCACAACGGTCAATGCGTTTGCTACGCGGCGATTGATTTTTCCATGGACTTGATTTCCGAATACGGTCGCGGTTTCGTCATAAAAATTATCGCGTTGCTTGCCGGCAGTTTCGCGTTCATTTTTATACTCGGACTGGTGTTTATCGAAAACAACATTATTTTGCCCGTCAACTCGATGGCTTGGTGCACGCAGAAATTTTCGTACAAGGACGTCAGATCCCGTCAACGAAACGTCGCGCTCATCAAAAGTTTGGACATTCGCACGGGCGACGAAATTGAACACCTGTACGATTCGCTCACGCACTCGATTGAAGACGGCATGACGACTTTCGACGACCTGCGCAAGAGCGAAGTTAAAGTTGCCGTCATGAACGAACTTGCGCACACGGATTCTTTGACGGGCATCAATAACAAAACCGCTTACGACGAATTGACAACCAAACTCGACGCGGAAATTTCCGACGGCACGGCGAATTTTGCAATCGTAATGATTGACGTGAATTATCTCAAGCGCGTCAATGATACTTACGGTCACGAACGCGGCAACGAGTATTTGATTAACGCGTGCAAGCTTGCCTGTGACATTTTCGGCGCGGAAAATGTTTACCGTATCGGCGGCGACGAATTTGTTGCCGTGCTTGTCGGCGACGACGCGGGCAGATACAAAGCTCTCGTGCGAAAAATCAACGCGATTGTCACCACACTGCGATTCAACGACGAACTCGAACCGTGGGAAAAAGTTTCCGCGGCGGTCGGCTCAAGTCTTTATCGTGCGGGCGTCGACAAAACCTGCGACGAAGTCTTCAAGCGTGCCGATGCTCAAATGTACAAAAACAAGCTTGCGATGAAGGCTTTGCGCGCAGATTGACGGTTGATCTACTTTTCTTTTGGCGCAAAAGACCCGCTTTAAAAGCGGGAGAACAATTTGTTACTGTCTCGTCAATCGAAGCGACAACGTCAAACTAATTGGATGCAACGTCTACGTTGCCAAAAGAAAACAGCCCGCTACGATACA
>JAFVBP010000166.1 GCA_017479925.1 Selenomonadaceae bacterium
CCGCTTGTCGTTAATATCGGCGTCAGTAGATTCTTCCCATTTGGCGCACCTGCATTCGAGTGCCTCCCAAAACTTATGCTTGTCGGCGAATTTATCGGCAAAGTCCCGCGTGCGTTGCTCATCGGCGGCGGAAGGTTTGACTTTCGGATTGTATTCGGGATATTGATTTTTCGCCTTCGCAACGAGATCTTTGTAAGCCTGCGCTTTTTCGGCGTCGAATTCGTCAACCGTCGAAGTGTCAACCGTGTCGTCCACATGCGACAAAATCACGTCAATCAATTTCGGCGTCAATCCGAAAACCTCGTCGCTGAACGGATTAATCGCAAGCCCCATGTTCGCGGGCGCGTCGGAGTTTTGAACTTTAGCGTTGACCTGCGCGCAGGTGTCGAGCAGATTTTTAATCGGCGTCGTCGTGCATTTGAGTTGCGGATTGTCGCGGCGTGCCTTATTGAACGCGTAAAAGTTCGTGAACACCGACATGAACGTAATGTTCGCCTGCTCATTGTCGACGGTCAGCGGCTTGTAATTGTCGCCTTCGGAAACTTTTTCCATCGGGACGATAAAGCAGCCGTCGTCTTGAATTCGTCGGTGAATCGTGTAAAGCAATTTCTTAAGGTCGTCGGGCGAAGTCGTCATGCGAAAAAATCTCATCGCGTCGTCAATGTCCTCGTTGCCGTGCAGTTCGTGACAATCTTCCTGCAGGCGGACAACGCGGTTAATCTCGTCGAGCACGCGAATCATTTCAAGCGTAAGTTTTTCGCGGACGGCTTGCTTGAGCGCGTCGGGCACGCCGTAGAACGCTTCGGCGATTGAACCGGCAATTGCGGCTTGAGTGTCGGCGTCACCGCCCAAAGAAACGGCGTTGCGAATGGCGTCCTCGAAGTCCGTCGATTCAAGAAACGCGATAATCGCTTCGGGCACGGATTTTTCGGCGGAGACTTCAAAGTCGTAAGTCGGACGAATTTCGTCAAGCGTGCGCGACAAGTCGTAGCCGAATTCGCCTTCGACGTAAGCTTTAATTTCGTCTTTGCTGATGCCGTGTTGAGCCAAGTTAATCGCGCCCGCGACGGCCTCGACGCTTTTGACGGCTTCGGGGTGATTGTGCGTGACTTCGGCAGTCCAACGCGCAATGTCACCAGCAAACTCGAAGTGGTTGGAAATGTACGCAATCAACGCGACGGGCGACATGCGCATTGCCGCGCCGTTTCCGAAACTTTTGTACGGGTGCGGATTGTCGGCTTTGATCCAACCTTTGAAACGGTGACCGTAGCCCGCTTTCGGATATTTGCGTCCCCAACGTTGCATCGATTTGGTGACGGCGGCTTTAACGTCGCTTTCGTTAAGACCGTTGCACGTCAACAGCGCGTCGGCAACGGCAATCGTCATGACCGTGTCGTCGGTGAAGTGGCAACCGTCGCCGAACAGTTCAAAGTCCTTAGTCTTGATTGTGCGACCGCTGCCCTCGTAAGGCGAACCGACAACGTCGCCGATAATCGCGCCGTAAAGCACGCTCGATTTAATGTCGCTCATAAAAAATACCTCCCGTCGGTTATCGTTTACGGAAGGAATTATATCACCGAAAATTTTCGACGTGTAACTTGCGAAGTAACTTCAAGTCAAACCGTCGTCGGAACGAAATTTCGAGCCGAGCGGTTTAAGCCCGCGTGCGTCGAGTTTGTCGTTGACTTCGTCGACATCGTAAATTTTTTCGCGCAGGCAGTCGACGAAAATCACATCCGTCGGGTCTTTGGCGGACAAAAGACAGCCCGCACGCGCCAACAAGTCAAGTGCCTCGTGAAGCGGCAACTCCATAGACAAAATCAGCGCGAACAAAATTCTTTTCGTCGGCACGGGTTTGGCGAAATTTTTGGCGTCGTAGAAAACTTTCTTCGCGACGTTCGCGCAGGAATAAATTTCCAAGTCGGACATCTTGCTTGCCGTGACCAGCTCGTTGAAACGCGTCTTGAAGTCTTGCCCGCGATTTTTGAGCATCTCGTTGAAAAAATTTTCGTCGACGTATTCGGCGAAAAAATTCTTCGACAGCACGAAACGCGATTCACGCCGCGAACGATATTCACGGTGCAAAATTTTTTCTTCGTCGTGCGCGTCGATAAAGCTCGTGATTGTGTCGAAGTAATTTTCCGCCAGCTCAAACGTGCGTTGCCCGAAGATGACAAGGTAAACTTCCATGTCGTGCGTCTCCAAAAATTTTTGGATCGTCGTCGTCGCGGCAAGCAAAGCTTTTTCTTTCGGGACGCGATTTGTGCCCGTGCCCAACAGCGGAAAGGCGATACTTCGGCAATCACGTTCGCGGGCAAGTTCGAGCGATTTTCGGTAACAGTCGCGCAGGATTTTCGTTTCGTCGCCGTCGCCCGACCAAACGGAACTCACCGCGTGAATCAAAATTTTCGCGGGCAAGTCGAAAGCTTCCGTCGCCGCAACTTCGCCGGGCTGAAGGTCGCCGATTAACTGTCGCGCCGCAAGAAGTTTGTCGACACCCGCCGCCTCGTAAATTGAACTTTCGGTGCCGCCGCCGATTTGTGCGGGCGGATTCGCGGGAATGACAATCGCGTCCGCATCGACGTTTACCAAATTTGCCCGAATGACGTTCAAAGCCATAATATCACCTCAACCGAAAGCGGGTCGTTCGACGGCAAGTTTCCAATATTTTTCCGCCTCGTCGCGCAAACCCAACATGCCGTACGAATCGCCGATTAACTGATACGCGTCGCCGCAACCAAGCTCCAAGGCACGCAAGCCGTCTTCGAGAGCCATCTCGTAATTGTGCATGGCGAAAAGCGCAAGTCCGCGGCTGTAGAGCGCACGCCAATTCCGCTCGTCAAGTGCAAGCGCACGTTCGGCAAAGTCAATCGCCGAAAGCGGGTCACGCGACACGTAAATAAACGCCAACTCACTCAACGGCTCGGACATGTTCGGATTCAAATTCAACGCCTGCTCGAAGTCCGCTTTAGCCGCGTCAACGTCGCCCGACTCCAAAAAGCACACGCCGCGATAGTGAAAATTCTTCGCGTTGTTGGGATTGAGTTCAATCGCCCGCGTGTAATCGGCAATGCCCTGCGCGTAATTTTTCGTGTAATACAGGCAATAGTAGCCGCGTGCCTCGTAAGCAAGCACGTTGTTGGGATTGAGTTCAATCGCCTCCGACCAGCTTTCGTAAGCTTTGTTGTACGCCCAATCGCCGTGAATCAAGACGTAACGGTTGCCGTCCTCAAGCTTGACGTTCGACATAAAAATTCTGTCGGCTTCGGCAAACTCACGCTGAAATTTTTCCGACGCTTCGGGATTGTTCGAGTGCTCGGCGCGTTTCTTAAGCTCGTTAATTTGACGTTCCTGCTCGTCAATCTGCCGCTGAAGTTCGCGATTCTTTTCGATTAATGATTCGCGTTCGTCGCGGCTGTGCGAAATCCAATCGTCGATATTGGCGGTGTCAATTTCGGCGACGATAATTGCGCGGTACATGATGCCGCCGTGTTGCTCAAGCGGAACGACCTTGTACTCGACGCTCAAAACTTTCAAGACGCCGTTGGTCATGGTTTCGATCTCGTCGGCGACAAGCTCAAGATTTTCCGTACGCGAATAGCTTTTGACGTAAACACCTGCCTTTTCGCAGGCGTTGCGTTCGGCGTACATTTTGGCGCGTTGTTTGGCAACGTCGGGCGTTTCAAAATCGCTCATGACGTATTCGCCGACACCGTCGTAACTTTTGATTTCGGCTTCGGCGGGCGACGCGGCAAGCAAACTTCCGACAATCAACGCCGCCGACAAAAATTTCTTCATAAATGGCACCTCCGTTTTTTGTGACATTACGAATTGATAACTGCCTGAAATTTTCAACAGCCAATCAAATTGGATGCAACGTCACGTTGCCCTCCGTTTCGTGTGACGCGATTATATCAAGCCGACCGTCGACGTTGCAACCGTGCGCCAAAAGTTGTATACTGCCCGTCACTAAGGAGGCGATTGTTTTGCAGAAGTTCGAGAAATGGCAAGGTTGCGGCAACGATTTCATTTTGATTGACCGCGGCGGCACTCAAGTCGACGAAGCCGACAAAATCAAATTCATGTGCGACAGGCATTTCGGTATCGGCGCGGACGGCGTGATTTACGTCTTGACTTCGTCGAAGGCGGCGACGCGCATGAGAATTTTTAACGCGGACGGCACCGAAGCCGAAATGTGCGGCAACGGTCTGCGTTGTTTCGCGAAATATCTTTTGAGCGGCTCGAAATTCTTTTCCGACGACGCGCTTTCGGTCGAAACGGGCGCGGGCATTTTGTCGGTAAGCATGAAGTACGGGCTTGTCACCGTCGACATGGGCGAACCGATTTTCGCGGCGGACGAAATTCCCGTTGACGGCTACGGCTCGCAAAAACTCATCGGCGAACCGATCGAAGTCGACGGCGTCACTTACAAAATGACGTGCGTGTCAATGGGCAACCCGCATTGCGTGATTTTCGTCAAAGACATTGCGACGGTTGACCTGGAAAAAATCGGTCGCAAGTTTGAGACGCACAAAATTTTCCCGCGCAAGACGAATACCGAATTCGTTCAGCTCGTCGGCAAAGACAAATTGCGTATGCGCGTGTGGGAACGCGGCAGCGGCATTACTTTGGCTTGCGGAACGGGTGCTTGTGCCACGGCGGTCGCGGCGAATTTGAACGGCTTGACGGGCAAAAAGTCAACCGTTATCCTCGACGGCGGCGAACTCGAAATTGAGTGGCGCGAAAACAATCACATCTTCATGACGGGCGCGGCTGAAAAAGTTTACACGGGCGAATTCAACTTCCCCGACGCATTGACTGCACCGACAACGTCAACGGTTTCGACGGACGCGGCAGCTCCGACAACTTCAACGTCTGCGAAAAAATCGACGTTCATGGACGGCTTTTGACATGCGCGGACTGTTAATCGTCGTGTCGGGCGCAAGCGGTACCGGCAAAGGCACCGTCTGCAAAAAACTTTTGAGCGAACTGCCGAACGTTCACTACTCGATTTCCGCGACGACACGTCAACCGCGTCAAGGCGAAGTCGACGGGCGCGAGTATTATTTTATCAGCGAAGACGAGTTTAAGCGGTGGATTGCCGACGGCAAGTTTCTTGAATACGCCGAAGTCTACGGGAATTTTTACGGCACGCCGCTGACCAAAATCGAAGAGCGGCTCAATCGCGGCGAAGACGTTCTGCTTGAAATTGACGTGCAGGGTGCCTTGAACGTCAAGCGCAAATGTCCCGACGGCGTGTATATTTTTCTGTTGCCGCCGTCGCTCGACGAACTCAAATGTCGCATCGAAGGTCGCGGATCCGAGACGCCCGACAGTTTGAAACGCCGACTTCAAGCCGCCGTTGCCGAAATTCAAATCGGGCGCGAATACGATTACGCCGTCGTCAATGACACTGTCGACAAGGCGGTCGCGCAGATTGAAGCGATTTTGGTCGCCGAAAGATGCCGCGTCGCCCGCAGTGCCGACAAATCTAATTTGGAGGTCTTCAAATGAAACTCAATGCAACGCCGCTCAGCATGGTCAATCCGTCGACGGACTCGATGCTCAAGCAAACTCACAGCCGTTACGCGCTGGTCGTTTTGGCGTCGAAACGTGCCCGCGAACTTTTGAGCGGTGCGCCTTGCCGCGTCGAAAATCGCGCAAACAAATTCGTCACCAACGCCATGGAAGAAATCAACGAAGGCAAAATCGGCTACGAAATGCAGGATTGACGTGCGTGTTACTTTCTTTGTGCGTTGAACTTCCGAATTTTCGCGACGTGACGTTATCAACGCTCAAACGTTACGAACCAAGGCTGAACTTCTACGCGATAAGGATTGAATCATGCTTGACAAAAACATTTTAATCGGCGTGACGGGCGGAATTGCGGCTTACAAGGTCGTCGAAGTCGCGAGTCGCCTGAAGAAATCGGGCGCGAATGTCCGCGTGATGATGACGCGGCACGCTACCGAATTCGTTTCGCCGAGAACTTTCCAAGAAATTACCGGAAACGCCGTGTCCGTCGACATGTTCGGGGACGCGGCGAATTTTCATGTCGCGCACATTGCCCTTGCCGATTTTGCCGACGCGATTTTGGTTGCGCCCGCGACGGCGAATTTTTTGGCGAAGGCGGCGCACGGACTTTGCGACGACCTGTTGACGACGACGATTGTCGCTTCCGACAAACCGCTGTTAATCGCGCCGTCAATGAACACGAAAATGTTCGACAATCCCGCGACGCAAGAAAATTTGCGAATCCTGCGCTCACGCGGTGCAAAGATTTTGGAACCCGCGACGGGCTCCCTTGCTTGCGGCACGAGCGGCAAAGGTCGCCTGCCCGAAGCCGTCGACATCTGCGCGGCGGTCGAAAAACTTTTCGCGACGGGAACGTTGTCGGGCAAAAAAATTCTCGTGACGGCGGGCGGTACCGTCGAGGCGATTGACCCCGTGCGTTACATCGGCAACCGTTCAAGCGGACGCATGGGCTGCGAAATTGCGCGTTCTGCCGTCGACGCGGGTGCTCAAGTCACGTTAATCGCGGGCAAAATCGAAGTCACGCCGCCGCCGAATTTGACTTTCGTGTCGGTCGAATCGGCAACTCAAATGCGCGAAGAAGTCTTGAAAATTTTCGACACGGTCGACGCGGTGATTATGTCCGCCGCCGTCGCCGATTTCCGCGTCAAAAATCCGTCCGCGCAGAAAATAAAAAAATCCGACGAAACGTTGATGCTCGAACTCGTCAAGAATCCCGACATCTTGCGCGAACTCGGCACCTTGAAGAAAACTCAAGTGCTGGTCGGTTTCGCGGCGGAAACTCAAAACGTTTTGGATTACGCCAACAAAAAGCTCGTCGAAAAAAATCTTGACTTCATCGTCGCCAACGACGTGACGGCTGAAGGCGCGGGCTTCGGTGTGTCGACGAACATTGCTTCGATTATTTGGCGCGGCGGCAACGTCGAAAACTTCGCCAAGATGAGCAAGTCGGCTCTCGCGACTAAGATTGTCGAACGCGTCGCAACGGTAATCGGCCGTCATGGATGACGGCTGCGCCCGCAGTTGATACAGGATGTATCACCTGCGGGCTGTTTTCTTTGGTTACTTTCTTTTGCGCCAAAAGAAAGTAACACACGCCAAAAAGTCAATCATACAAATTTCATAAAGATATGTTAGGCTTGCCCGTGAACTCGATTGGAGGTGAGGTTTATGCTTGACAGAGTGATGAAATTTTTCATTACGTTGACTTGCGCGATAATCGGCGCGGCAGGTTTTCACTTGGCAAGCCCGCTTTTGGTCACGTATCTCAATCCGGAATTCTTTCAAGCGGAGACGGGAATTTTTGAGCTGACGCTGGCAAGCCTCGTTTGCATTTTGGCGGGCGCGATAATCGGAATCGTCGTCGGTATGCTCGTGTCGCCGTTCCTTATCGGCAGACTCGGAAAGTTTACCGCTTTCGTCGAAAAACAGCTCAGCAAAATGCCAATCAACGACGTTATCGCCGGCGCGGTCGGTTTGGCAATCGGACTCATAATCGCGAATTTATTGGGCAGCGCGTTCGCCCGAATCCCGCTCGTCGGGGACTACATTCCCGTCGTCTTCAGTATCGTGCTCGGTTACCTGGGCATTCGCATCACGATTAAAAAGCGCAAGGAAATTACGGGCAGTTTCGCGTTCATACCGCACGTTTTGAAGGAAATTTTGCGCAGTCGCGAAGCCGACAAACCCAAAGATACCAAAGTCGTCGAAAAAACTCCCGAAGCGGTCGTGCCCGAAACTGTGCCCGCCGAAAAAGCCAAAGTCAATCTCGTCAAACTGCAGGAAGCCAAAGACAAAAATTACAAATTGCTCGACACCAACGTCATTATCGACGGGCGAATTGCCGACATCTGCAAGACGGGCTTTCTCGAAGGCACGCTGTTGATTCCCGTTTTCGTGCTCGAAGAACTTCAACACATTGCCGATTCGTCGGACACACTTCGCAGAGTTCGCGGACGGCGCGGGCTTGACGTGTTGCAGAAAGTTCGCGAAAATTCGGGTCTTGACGTTGAGATTATGAACGTTGACTTCGACGACATTCAGGAAGTTGACTCCAAACTCGTGCGCCTTGCTCAAAAACTCGGCGGCAAAATCATCACGAACGATTTCAACTTAAACAAAGTCGCGCAACTTCGCGGCGTGTCGGTTTTGAACATCAACGATTTGTCAAACGCCGTCAAGCCCGTCGTCATTCCCGGCGAAACGATGCGCGTGCAGGTCGTCAAAGACGGCAAGGAACCCGGTCAAGGCGTCGCGTACCTCGACGACGGCACGATGATCGTTATCGAAAACGGTCACCGCTACTTGAGCCGCACAATTTCCGTCGAAGTCACAAGCGCCTTGCAAACTTCCGCAGGTCGCATGATTTTCGCCAAACCGCGGTAAAATTTTTTGACGGAGGGTCACGACATGGGAGTCGGTTACGATTTGCATTGCGACAACTGCGGTTACAAACTTGAAGCGTATTTCGGCGTCGGTATGTTTTTTTCGCAAACTTACGAAGAAACATTGACCAAAGCACGCGAAGGCAAGCTCGGCAGAAGAGCAAAAAAATTTTTGCGCGAACACCCTGACGGCGCGATTGACTGTTCGCTCATTCTTGCGCAGTGCATTTATTGCGGGCAATACGAAACTGTCAGCGATTTGACGATGTACCTGCCGAAAAAAAACGCGCCCGCAGATATTCTGCCGTGGGAGTTGCGCAAATACTGCAAAGCTTTTGCCGCGTACCCGCACACGTGCAAGCATTGCGGCGGCGACATGAAGCTTATTTCCGAAAGAACTTTTGTGCGCAGAATGTCCAATTTGAAGTGCCCGAAATGTCACCGCAAGTTCGATGAACCGGGCATTATTATGTGGGATTGAACCGTTCCGCTCGAAAAAAATTAACCGCTCGATACGTCGGGCGGTTTTTTTGACGCAAATTTCAAGTTGTGATAAAATCCGTCCACGAAAGGAGGTTTCGCGAATGGACATGCCGGATTTGTATTATTGGGTCAGCACGCTGTGAATACTTTTCCAAATGCTCAAAGAATTGTGCGCTTGGCTCAAGCAAAAAGACTTCAAGCTGAAACGCAAGCCTCGCGCCGGCAAGAAGCGGAAGTTAAAGTAGATACGCGAATATCGTCTTTGACCACATGTCCATTTTAACCATCATGAAAAAAATTTTTAAAACATCGGACAAGATTTATCTGGCATTATTCGTGCCGTTGACCGTGGCGACTTTCATTGGCGGACACTTTACTACGCTGTCGGTTTTTACCATTGCGCTGGGCTTCGGTTATATCGGTTGGAGGGTTGGACGTGCCTGAAAGCAAACACACACGGAGATCCAAAACCATCAAAAATTTTCCCCGTCGAACAATCGGCGGGGATTTTCGTTTGGGAGTGTTCAAATGACCGTAACCGAAATTTTGAAATCCGCGACGGCTCGGCTTGTCGACGGCAACATTGATTCGCCGCGCCTCGACGCGGAAGTTTTGCTTGCACACGTGCTGAATTGTCGGCGACTGGACTTGTACGTCGACGCTCAAAAAATTTTGCCGCTCGAAAAAATCTTGCGCTTCAACGACTTAATCAGCCGTCGACTCGAAAAAATTCCCGTCGCTTACTTGACGGGCACGCGTGAATTTATGGGACTGAATTTTTCCGTGACGCCCGACGTGTTGATTCCGCGCCCCGACACCGAAATTTTGACCGAATTCGTCGGTGAATTTTTGCGCACACGCGGAAATTCGACCTTCGCCGACATCGGCACGGGCAGCGGAGCAATTTGCGTGTCAATCGCCAAATTCATCAAAACTGCGCGGGCGGTTGCCGTTGACGTGTCGCCGAAAGCTTTGGCAGTTGCCGAACTTAACGCACGAAAATTTTACGTCGACGACCGAATCGAATTTTTCTGCGGTGATTTATTTTCGCCGCTCGAAGGCAAAATCTTCGACGCGATTGTCTCGAATCCGCCGTACATACCGACGGGCGACTTGCCGACGTTGCAGGCGGAAGTTCAATCGGAGCCGACACTTGCGCTTGACGGCGGGCTTGACGGTTTGAATTTCTATCGACGACTTGCCGAGGCGTCACCGAAATTTTTGGCGACGGGCGGACTGCTTGCCGTCGAAATCGGAATCAATCAGGCGTCGACCGTCAAAGAAATTTTCACCCGCGCCGCTTTCGCCGACGTTGAAATTCTTCGCGACCTGTCGGGACTTGAGCGCGTCGTTGCGGCGACAATCTGACCGTCGAAAAAATTTTTCACCGCCAAGCGGATTGTGGCAGGTGTTTTTTTTTTTTGACGAATGTGTAACGCGTCACCCAAATCGAACGTATAAGTGACATAACGAGCCGCAAGGGACAAGTTGAATCGACAACGCAAATTTTTCCGAAAGGAGGCAAAGCAAGTGGCGACACGCGAGGAGAATCTCAAGAAAATCAACACCGAACTCAACAAGCTCAGCGACGACGAACTCGACAAAATCGCGGGCGGCAATGCGGCGGCAATAGCTTCGACCGTGGTTGAAATCGGCACCAAAGTCGTGCCGGTTATAATCGAAAACAAAGACGAAATCGCCGAAACAGCTGAAAAGGTTGCCGAACAAATCGGTTTTGTGAGCAAGCCAAACGATGCCGTAGGTTCTTACGACTTGAAGAGTCAAAAAATTCATCCCGGAATTTCGTCGGGCGGCACGGGTCAAAGAGTCGGCAACTACGACCTCAACAAGTACGTGCTCAAAAAGTGAATCACAATGTCGACTACCGATTCGGGCGAAGACGCGGGCACTTCCGCAACCCGTCCAATCGGCGGCAATAAAAAATTTTTCAACAAGAAAGGACGTTTTAACCATGACGACACGCGAAGAAAAAATCAAGAAAATCAGCGACGAACTCGAAACTCTCAGCGACGAACAGCTTGACATGGTGGCGGGCGGCACGTTTACACCCAACAAGTACGAAGAGCCGATTTACAACCAGGCGGGCATCAAGACCGACTACAGCTTCCTCAAAAAGGACAAGTTCTTCGCCATTGCCGAAAAAGACGGCGCGGAAATCTCAATCACCCAAAATCAGGCGAACTGGGCTGTCGAATTCTGGAAGAAGAACAACAAGCAAGCTTCCTACGAATTGATTGCCGCGAACTGCAAAGAGTAAGACTCAAGCGCACGCAACGATTCAAATCCGCGACACATAAAACCGAATACCTCTGCGAAACTTTGTCCCCGTCGAACGCGGCGGGGATTTTTTTTGACGACGCGGAAAAATTTTTGTCGGCACGTGTAACGAAATTTGACACGCGGCGTATAATGTGCAGAAAGCAAAATCACAACCGACCTTAAAGGAGATTGATAACAATGGCGAACGAAATTTTGAAAGACGAAATCCTCAACGACGACGAACTCGAACGTGTGGCGGGCGGCACCCGACTTGAAACTTTCGCGGACGGCAACGAACTTTACAAACGCGGTCTTATCAGCGCAGATGATGCACTCAGCTCCGCGCCCGTGCGCGACATGTTGCACAAGATGGGCTATGCCGGCTACGAAGACAAAGGCGGCATCATGAACGGCAATATTTACACCGACAAGCAAGGCAACACGCTCACCCGCGAACAGTTCTGGAAAAACTTCGACGCCGAAAACGGAACCAAAATCATCCGCTGATTAATCGTCGACGGCTCAGCCCGAATCAAAAAAATCCCTTCGACAAACGCGTCGAGGGGATTTTTCGTCGCGTGCCGAATTGTTGACAGCGCGGTACTTTTAAAAAGTACGCAAACAGTTGACGCGACGTATCGTTTTCAACGTTCCGACGTTGTCGCCGCGAACTAAAAATTTTTCACACGGAGGAATTCATTTGCACACGGAAATTCTACAGCCGACACAAGAAAATCTTCGACGTGCGGCTCAATCAATCAAGCGCGGTGAAATTGTCGCATTCCCGACCGAAACTGTCTACGGCCTCGGCGCGGACGGCTTGAACGTCGCGGCTTGCGAAAAAATCTTCGTCGCCAAAGGTCGCCCGCCCGAAAAACCGTTAAGCTTGCTTGTCAACGGGATCGAAATGGCGTCAACCGTCGCCGAAATGTCGCCCGCCGCCGAAAAGTTGTTCAACGCGTTTTGCCCCGGTGCCTTGACGATAATCCTGCCAAAGAATAAAATTGTGCCCGATTTCGTGACGAGCGGATTGTCGACGGTCGGAATTCGCTTCCCCGCCAACTCGACGACGCTTGAATTGATTCGGCTTGCAACTTGCCCGATAGCCGCACCGAGCGCAAATTTGTCGGGTCACGAGCCGCCGACGAACGCTCAAGAAGTCTTCGACAACCTGCGCGGACGCGTCGAAATAATTCTTGACGGCGGGCAATGTCAATTCGGAGTTTCGTCGACGATAATCGACTTGACGACCTCGCCGCCGAAAATTTTGCGTCACGGAGCAATTCCCGCCGAAAAAATTCTGGAGGTCATTTCGTGAACGTGCGGCTTGACGCGTCGAAATCATTACGCATTACTAATTGCTTTTTGGAGGTTACAGCATGAATTTGATGGACGGTTTGCAAAAAGACACTGAACTTTTCGCGGCGGTTGAAGGCGAACTCAATCGTCAACGCAACAAGCTCGAACTTATCGCGTCAGAAAACATCGTCAGCCGTGCTGTCATGGACGCGCAAGGCTCCGTTTTGACGAACAAATACGCCGAAGGTTATCCCGGCAAGCGTTACTACGGCGGTTGCGAATTCGTCGACGTGGTTGAACAGCTTGCCATCGACCGTGCGAAAAAACTTTTCGATTGCGAATTCGCCAACGTTCAGCCGCATTCGGGCGCGCAGGCGAACACTGCGGTTTACTTCGCGCTTGCCAATCCCGGCGA
Organism: Selenomonadaceae bacterium; assembly: GCA_017479925.1. Taxonomy (GTDB): domain Bacteria; phylum Bacillota; class Negativicutes; order Selenomonadales; family Selenomonadaceae; genus Quinella. Next base: position 12,895 of record JAFVBP010000166.1, read on the forward strand.
CGTGATTATGGGCATGAACTTGACCGACGGCGGGCACTTGACGCACGGCAGCCCCGTCAACTTGAGCGGCAAATATTTCAAGATCGTGCCGTACGGCGTCAGTCGCGAAACGGAAACGATTGACTACGACGCGCTCGAAAAGACTGCCTTCGACTGCAAGCCGAAAATTATCGTCGCGGGAGCCTCGGCTTATTCGCGAATCATCGATTTTGAACGTCTGGCGGACATTGCCAAAAAAGTCGGCGCGTACTTGATGGTTGACATGGCGCATATTGCCGGTCTTGTCGCGGCGGGACTTCACCCCAGCCCGTTGCCGTATGCGGACGTTGTCACTTCGACGACGCACAAAACTTTACGCGGACCTCGCGGCGGTTTGATTTTGTGCAAAGATGCTGAATTCGGCAAGCAGTTCAACAAAGCGATTTTTCCCGGCACGCAAGGCGGTCCGTTGATGCACGTCATTGCCGCAAAAGCCGTCGCGTTCGGCGAAGCACTTCAGCCCGAATTCAAAACTTACGCCGCGCAGGTTGTCAAAAACGCGAAAATTTTGGCGGACACGTTGACTGCCGACGGTTTCCGAATCGTTTCGGGCGGCACGGACAATCACTTGATGCTCGTCGACTTGACGAACAAAAACATCACGGGCAAGTTGGCGCAAAACGTCCTCGACGAAGTCAACATCACCGCGAATAAAAACACGATTCCGTTTGAGCCGCGTTCGCCGTTCGTCACCAGCGGTTTGAGATTGGGCAGCCCCGCGTTGACGACTCGCGGTTTCGTTGAAGCCGACATGAAGGAAGTCGCCGACATTATCGCGCTTGTGCTCGACAATCCCGACGACGCCGACAAGAAAGCTCAGGCGCGTGAACGTGTCGCCGCCCTGTGCAAGAAATATCCGCTGTACTGATGATTTCGCCCGAACTGCTTGAGCAAGCCGAAGATTACTTCAAGCAAAAATTCATTGAAAATTACCCGCTTGAAATGCCTTTGGGCGCGAAGCCGTTGCCGATAACCGACGCCGAACGCGCCAAAACTTTGGAGACGCGCCGCAGTTATTTCGCGAACATGCTGTTTGACTTCATGAAGCGCAAAAATCGTTCCGAAGCCGACGTTGCCGCCAAAGCTCACGCGGACATTGCGATTTTTTCGCGACTGCGCGACGACAAGCGATTTATCCCGAAAGAGCGAACCGTTTGGTCGTTGGTTATTGCGCTGGAATTGAATTTGGACGAAGCGAACACGTTGATGCACCGCTTGAGATATTATCTTGACGCCAAAGTTCGCGACGAAGTGTTACTTGCGTTCTGCCTTGAAAACCGCGTGTTCGACATTGATTCGGTCAACGAAATTTTTGCGCATTACGGTTTGGAGCCGATTGAAGTTCACGAAGACTTTTCGACGCCCGTACAAAAGTTTCGCGACGAAGACTTGACCGCACGACTTGATCTGTATCTTGAGCAAAACTTCCGCGAAATGCCGACGAACACCGGCGGCGCAAAATTCTCGATAAGCGCGCATTCTCTCGGCGAACCTGCGGAGTCTGCGAAAACCTTCGATGTCATTATCCGCGGGCTGAAAGATAAACTCGGTTTGGCGGGCAGTTTGTTTTCGGATTACCTGTTCAAGCTTATCAGGCGCAAAAACTTGACGGAAGTGGAAACTTACAAGCGTGCGAATCTTGACCGCCGCGTCTTTTCAAAAATCCGCAACGAGCGAAATTACATGCCCGCGAAAAAAACCGTTCTGGCGATTGCCTTTGCGCTGAAGTTGGACTTCAAGGAGACGAACACGCTTTTGGCACGTGCGGGATATTTTTTGAGCAGCGCACGCAAAGAAGACGTTATCGCGGCGTACTTCCTCGAAAATCAAATTTACGACAACTTTTTGTTGAACGAGGTGCTTGACTATTACAACTGCCCGCTGATTGGCGATTGAAAGGAGGCGCGACGTATGGACACGAGCTGGTTACTGTTCCTGCAGGAAATTCGCACGGACTGGGGCGGCGAAAGTTTTTTCACCGTCGTATCGGCACTGCCGACAAGCGCGTTGGCGGCGGCAATTCCCGCGATTTTGTTTTGGTGCCTCAACAAGCAGGCGGGAATTTTTATCCTGTTCAACGCGGAAATCGGACGCATCGTCAACGAATTAATCAAAGGCACGCTGTGCGTCTATCGCCCGTGGATTAAAGACGCCGAACTTTTACCGTCGGCGGAAGCAATGGCAAAAGCGTCGTCGTTTTCGTTTCCGAGCGGACACACGCAATTTGCGACGGCGATTTACGGCGGATTCGCGTTCTTTTACCGAAAAGTTTTAGCGTTGCCGATAATCGCGGTTTTCGCGCTGATTGTGCTGTTCGTGGCGTTTTCGCGGAACTTTTTGGGCGTGCACACACCGCAGGACGTTTTGTTCGCGATAATTTATTCGGTCGGGCTGTTCTTTGCGGCGGAAAAACTTTTCGCGTGGATGGGCAAAGACCCCGAACGTCGATTGACATTTTTCGTCGGCGGGCTTGCGGCAACGCTTGTGGTGTTCGCGTGGCTGTACTTCAAGCCGTATCCCGAAGACATGTTGGACGGACAATTAATCGTCAACCCGATTAAAGCGCGTGCTGACGCCTTCGACGCGTTGGGCTTCGGGCTGTCGTTTTTCCTCGGCTGGTTTTTTGAGCAGCGATTTATCAACTTCAAAACGAACGTATCGCCGAAACGTCGCTTGTGGCGAATCATAATCGGTTTCGCGATTTTGGGCGTTATCGCGGTGATTTTCTACCCGCTGATGAAATATTTCTTGAGCGTCGAGGCGTACAAATTTTTCAAGGCGTTTCTGCCGTTTTTCGCGATACTGTTTGCGATACCTTGGGCGTTCACCAAAGCCGAAAAGAAATTCCGCTACTGACAAACCATTACGCATTACGCATTGAGCATTACGCATTAAAAAAACCTCCCGCCGTGTGTTGACGGGAGGATTTTTTTACTTGCCGCTTGACTTTAATCGCTTGATGTGGAACGTGCCCGTGTTGACTTCCTTGCGGTGACAGTGCGGACACTCGTTGGCGATAATGCCCGTGTAGCCGCAGACGGGGTCGCGGTCGACGGGATGATTTATGCTGAAGTAGCCCATATCCGCATCGTGCATTGCCCGAACGAGAGCCTCGAACGCCGAAAGATTTTTCGTCGGGTCGCCGTCCATTTCGATATACGCAATGTGACCCGCGTTGCAAATGGCGTGGTACGGTGCCTCGATGCGAATTTTGTCGCCCGCGCAGATTGGGAAGTAAACCGGCACGTGGCTCGAATTCGTCATATACGGGCGGTCGGTGACGCCTTTGATGTTGCCGTAAACTTTGCGGTTCGCACGCTGAAATTGACCCGCCGTCGATTCGGCAGGCGTCCCGAAAGTCGTCCAGTTGCGCTTTTCACGACGCGTGTAATCGTCGGTTCGTTCGCGCAGGTGCTTGACGATTTTCAAGCCGAGTTGCTGAGCTTCATCGCTTTGACCGTGGTGCTTGCCGATTAACGCAACCAGACATTCCGCCAAACCGCAGAAACCGATTGAATACGACGCGTGCTTGAGAACGTCTTTAATCTTGTCGGTCGGCTTGAGTTTTTCGGAGTCCATCCACACGCCTTGACCCATCAAAAACGGGAAGTTGTAAACGTGCTTTTCTTCGATAGTCTTCAGGCGGAACAAAATGTAGTCGTGGCACAGCGTGATATATTCGTCGTACAGTGCGAAAAATTTATCAACGTCGCCTTTGACTTCCAACGCGAGCTTCGGCAAGTTAATCGTCACGAAGGCGAAATTGCCGCGGCTGCCCGATTCTTCGCGCCCGTTGACGTTGGACATGACACGCGTGCGACAACCCATCGTCGCGACACAGCTGTTGTAATCGCCCGGCTTGTAATATTGCAGATTGTACGGCGCATCAATGTTAACGAAATTCGGGAACAGGCGTTTCGCGCTGACCTTGCACGCTTGACGGAACAAATCATAGTTCGGGTCGTCGACGTTGTAGTTGACGCCGCTTTTCAGTTGGAAGACGCTAATCGGAAAAATCGGCGTTTCACCGTTGCCCAAACCTGCGTCAATGGCGTTCAAAACTTCGCGAATCACGAGCCGACCTTCGGAACTGGTGTCCATGCCGTAGTTGATTGAACTGAACGGGACTTGCGCGCCCGCCCGACTGTGCAAGGTGTTGAAGTTGTGAATCAACGCTTCCATTGCTTGATGAGTTTCTTCGACAACGTCCGCGCAGGCTGAACGGTAAATCTTCGCGGCAAGTTTTTCGTTACCGACGATTTTCGACAGGTTTTCGACGGCGGCGGGATTTTCGCTTTCGGAATAAGTGCACACGTTAAAATCAATGTCGCCCGCCGCAGTCAATTCGCAGAAATCACAGGCGCGTTTGACTTCGTTGCGAATTGCCCGACGGAAACTTTTGCGCACGCCTTCAGCCATTGCGTAATCGAACGCGTTGATTGATTGACCGCCGAACATGTCGTTTTGATTCGACTGAATTGCAATGCACGCCAAAGACGCATACGAGCGAAACGAGTTCGGTTCACGTAAAAAACCGTGACCCGTCGAAAAGCCGCCGCGAAACAGTTTCAGCAAGTCAATCTGACAGCAGTTGAACGTTATCAGCGAAAAATCTTTGTCGTGAATGTGAATCCAGTTGTCTTTGTCCGCCTGAGCAAAATTTTCGGGCAAGACGTAGTTGTCGACGAAGTACTTGGAACTTTCCGCGCCGAGTTTGAGCATGATGCCCATTGACGCATCGGTATTGATGTTGGCGTTGTCGCGTTTCAAATCGACGTTGACCGAGTCGGCGAAAAAAATATCGCGGTAGGTGTCAACCAACTTTTTCTGCGCGGCGCGGCGTTGGCTGTGGCGTTGACGGTAGACGATGAACTGTTTGGCAACGTCAAAGAAACCGTGCGCCATCAAAGCTTTTTCGACGCGGTCTTGAATTTCTTCGACGCCGACAACTTCGCAGTCGCAAAGTTCACTTTCAACCGAATCCGTCACGCGCTCGATGTCGTCGTCGGAAAGTTTGTCGTCGGTCGTTGAGGCGTCGCGGTTGGCGCCGGCTATCGCGTTGAAAATTTTTGTGCGGTCGTAGGACACGCGTTGCCCCGATCGCTTGCGAACTTTCAGCAAGTTCATAAGGCGCAAACCTCCTTTTTGAGTGTTGACGCCAATATTCGGCGGTTTATTGGAAAATCCTTTGTGGCGTCACGGCGCGAAACTTCGACTTAAACCGCAAGGCGACGCGGTGTCACAAAGTCAACGTGCGGAAAAATTTTTTCGGCGACGAAGTTCACTTGCCCGAAAAGTATATCACGCTCACATTCGGCGGCGGCAATTCAATACGTAATGCGCAATGTGACGGCGGCGGAAGTCGTCACTTGCCTGAAAAATAAATCACGCTCACATTCGGCGGCGGCAATTCAATACGTAATGCGTAATGTGACGGCGGAGGAAGTCGTCACTTGCCCGAAAAATAAATCACGCGGACATTCGGCGGCGGCAATTTAATACGTAATGCGTAATGTGACGGCGGCGGAAGTCGTCACTTGCCTGAAAAATAAATCACGCTCATATTCGGCGGCGGTTGCGAACGTCCCAACATTTCGCGAAACATTTCGTCGACGTGACGCGCCCAAATTTTCTGCGGCGTCGGAATAAACGTTCGGTCGTCGGTGACGTTGAGCAAGACCAATTCGACGCGCTCAATTTTCGGCAACGTCATTTGATTCATGAAGTGCAGGAACGTCAATCGATTGCCGAGCTGATAAAATTTTTCCGTCCACGTTGCGAAGTCGCCCGCCGTCGAAAGTTCGTCGAAAGTTGCGCGCAGAGCCGTTGAAATTTTTTTGACGCTTGCGGGATTGGTCGCGCTGATTCGGCTGAACGTTTCCTTGACGTGCGCTTTCGCCTCGAACAGGTACAAAATCTTTCCGTCGGCTGAAACGGATATCGCGTCCCAATGCGGCTGATTCGTCGGCCAGAACGAAAATTTGTCGCGGAATTCGTCACGCGACAAACCGAGCGCGGCGGAAAAAATTTTCGGTTCCTTGAGCTGATACTCTTTGAACGATTCGACTTCAAGCGGTGAAAACCAGCGCAAATTTCGTTCGCCGAGCAAAGTTTCAAGCCGCGCCGTCGAAAGTTCGTCGTTGGCAATTCGTTGCATCCAAAACTTGCTGCCCTTGGTCGCCCGTTCGTTTGAGGTGTTGCTCACGTCGGTCG